>CALNBU010000745.1 GCA_937875615.1 uncultured Archangium sp. | reverse complement strand
GCTGGTCGACGATCGCGAGCGTACGCCCATCGATCTCGCGGTCTCGCCCACCTGGCGCCGCGCCCTCGACGCGCGCGTGCCGGTGCCGCTGCCCGGCGACGGCGCGGCGGGCTGGGTGGTGCCGGTGACCAGCGGGGTGCGGGATCTCGCCGCGCTGGTGGTGCATCGCGCCGCCGCCCTGGAGCAGGAAGAGCTCGACTACCTGCAGGGAGTGGCGGTCGCGCTGGGCAACGCGCTGGAGCAGCGCAGCGTCAGCGCCTCGGCGGCGAAGAGCCAGCAGGCGCTCGAAGACGCCTACGTGGAGCGCTTCCGGGAGCTGGTCGACGCCAACAACCGGCTGCGCGCGGCCGACAAGAAGAAGAACGAGATCATGGCGGTGTTGAGCCACGACCTCCGCGCGCCGCTGGGGGTGATCATCGGCTACGCGCACATCCTCCAGACCGACGAGTCGCTCACCGCGGTCCAGCAGGTCTCGGCCGACGCGGTGGCGCGCGCGGGCAAGAAGGCGCTGGGTCTGGTGGAGAGCCTGCTCGACACCGCCCGCGGCACCGACGGGCGCATCGCCCTGTTCTCGCGGCCCTTCGACGTGGCCGAGGCCTGTCACGACGCCGCGCGCGAGCTGCAGTTGCTGGCGAAGGAGCGCGGCGTGCACCTGCGCGCGGAGGCGCCGCTGAGCCTCGACGTCTTCGCCGACGAGCAGAAGGTCCGGCAGGTGCTGCAGAACCTCATCACCAACGCGCTCAAGCACTCGCGCTCGCCGAGCGAGATCATCGTGCGGGCGCGGCTGCGCAAGCGGCCGGACGGCGACGTGGCGTTGATCGAGGTGCGCGACGACGGCCAGGTAGAGGACGCCAACACGGTGTTGATGGCCTTCGAGCGCTCCACGGGCCTGGGCCTGTCGATCTGCCGCGACTTCATCGAGCGCCACGGCGGCGAAATCTGGGCCGAGGCGCCGCCGGAGGGAGGCGCGGTCTTCGCCTTCACCCTGCCCCTGCCGCAGGGACAGGGCCGAGCGCTGGCCGCCGCGCAGCGAGCAGTTGGCGCTGCTGGTCGACGATGACCCCATCTTCAGCCGGGTGGCCACCATGGCGCTCTCGGCCCACTACCGGGTGGAGCTCGCCCGCGACGGCAACGAGGCCGTGGAGCGCGCGAAGGCGCTGTTGCCCGACGTGATCATCATGGACGTCTTCATGCCCAACCGCGATGGCCTCGACGCGCTCCGGGAGATCCAGTCGCGGCCTGACACCGCGCAGATCCCGGTGATCCTGCTCTCGTCGAGGCCGGAGCTCCCGTCGCGGGTGCGGCCGCAGGAGCTGGGCGCGGCGGAGTTCCTCTCGAAGCCCATGCCGCCGGTGACCCTGGTGAACGCGGTACAGGCGGTGGTGCAGCAGAGCCGGGCCCGCCCGCGCCTGACGGCCGGCGCCGGGAACGATCCCGAGACCGGACTCTACGATCAGGTGGGGGTGGTGAACGCGCTGGAGCAGGAGCTCAGCCGCAGCGTCCGCTACGGGCGGCCGTGCACGCTGGCGGTGCTCAAGCCGCTGGCCGTCACCCAGGCCGACCCCGCGGTGTGCGCGGCGGTGGTGCGCAAGCAGCTGACGCCGCCCGACTTCGTGGGGCACCTGGGGCAGGGGGTGTTCGTGGTGGTGCTGCCCGCGCGGCAGCTGGTCTCGAAGCTGGTGGGGCTGCTCGCGGAGGCGCGGGTGGCCTACCGCAGCCGCACGCTCGACGTGAAGGAGGTCTCGGAGGGGGGCGCAGAGCAGCTCCTGGAGAAGCTCATTTCGTGATCCGCGCGCTCGCCCTGCTGCTCCTGTTGTCGGCGCCGGTGTCTGGTGCGCCGGCGAAGCGGCCGCGGGTCGACGTGTCGGCGATGCGCGAGGCCATGGGCGGCACCGTCGAGGAGACGGGGGCGGCGGCGTCCTACGCGCACTTCCTCCAGGCCCGGCTGGCGCACCACGAGGGGGATCATCGGCAGGCCCTCGATGAGCTGCGGCTGGCGCTGGCCTCCGACGTCCAGAACCCCTACCTGATGACCGGCCTCGGCGAGCAATACGCCCGGGCCTCGGACCTGGGACAGGCGGAGGCGCAGCTGATCAAGGTGCTGGAGAAGCGCCCCGACTACCACGCCGCCCAGCTGCTGCTGGGTCGGGTGTTGTACGAGAGCGGTCGCTTCGCGCGGGCCCGCACCCACCTCGGCCGGGCCATCCGGCTGCGGCCCACGGACCCGGTCGCGTACCTGGTGCTGACGCAGCTGTGGCTCGACGTGCGGCGCTACGACGAGGCCACCCGGGTGGTGGAGGCGCTGTCGTCGGCGGTGCCCGGAGAGCCCATCGGTCTGCACCGGCTGGGCCTCGCGCTGGCCGAGAAGGGTGAGCTGTTGCGCGCGGAGGCGCTGCTGGAGCGCGCCGTGGAGCGGGACCCGGCAGATCTCGAGGCCTGGGTGGTGCTGGCCCGCATCGCCGAGCACGACGGGCGCCTGGAGGTCTCGGCGGCGCACTGGGCGCGCGCGGTGCAGAGCGCGCCGGAGAACCAGGAGGTGCTGCTCAACGCGGGGCGGGTGGCGCTGCGCCGCCGGCAGCTCCCGGAAGCGCAGGCCTACTTCGGGGCGCTGCTCGCGCAGGGAGGCGACGCGGAGACGGCGGTGAAGGTGGCCTTCGCGTGGCTCGCCGCGAGACAGCTGACGCAGGCCGGCGAGGTGCTGGAGCAGGCCCGCGCGCGCGTCGACGAGCCGCGGCTCCACTACTATGCCGGCCTCGTCTTCGAGCGCTCGCGGGAGTACGCGCGGGCGGCGCAGGCCTTCGCGGCGGCGGCGGCGCTCCCCGAGGATCTGGCGCTCGACGCGCGGCTGCATCGCGCGGCCTGTCTGTCGCGCCTGGGGCGGCACAAGGAGGCGCTGGAGTCGTTGGCGTCGGTGCAGCGCGAGCGGCCCGGGCACCCGGGGTTGGAGGTGACGCTGGCGAAGGCGCAGGAGCGCGCCGGTCAGCCGCGGGCGGCGGAGCAGACGCTGGTGCAGGCCCTCGGCCGGCGCCCGGAGCCCGAGACGTTCGACGCGCTGGCGGTGCTGTACGCCCGGCAGCATCGGCACGACGACGCGGTGGCGCTCCTCACCGGGGCGCTGGAGAAGGCCCCCGACGACGAGCCGCTCACCTTCTCGTTGGCCGCCGCGCTGGAGCGCCGCGGCGCGTGGCGGGCCTCGGTCGAGCAGGTGCGGCGCCTGCTGGCGCGCGACCAGACCCACGCCGGAGCGCTCAACTTCATCGGCTACACCCTGGCCTCCCACGGCGGCGACCTGGAGGAGGCGGAGCGCCTGGTGCGTCGCGCGCTGGAGCTCAAGCCCGACAGCGCCGCGTTCCTCGACTCGCTGGGCTGGGTGCTCTTCAAGAAGGGTGAGCTCGAGGCGGCGCGGGCGACGCTGGAGCGCGCGGTGGACGGCGGGCCGGACGACGTCACGTTGTTCGAGCACCTCGGCGACGTCAGCGCGCAGGCCGGCGACGTCAGCCGGGCCCGGGAGGCCTGGCGGCGCGCGCTCCGGGTGCTGGAGCAGAGCCCGGACGACGCCGACCGGCCAGCGCAGCGCGCCGAGCTCGAGCAGAAGCTGAAGTTGCTGTCACCCGGCGCGAAGGGCCGATAGAAACCCGGCCCATGCCGCGTCGCGACGAGGGGTATTTCGCTTCGAGAGACGGAAAGCGCCTGTTCTGGTGGCAGCTGTTGCCCGACGGAGAGCCGAAGGCCTGGCTCGGGTTCGTGCACGGCTACGCCGACCACTCGGGCCGCTACGAGAAGCCCATCGAGCACTGGGTGAAGCAGGGCTTCGCGGTGCAGGCCTTCGACTACCGGGGCCACGGGAAGTCCGACGGCGCGCGCGGCGACGTCGGCCAATGGAGCGACTACCTCGACGACGTGGGCGTCTTCTACGGGCGCCTCCGGGAAGCGGCGCAGGGCAAGCCGCTCTTCCTCCTCTCGCACTCCAACGGCTCGCTCATCAACACGCACTTCATCGCGCAGACGCCGCTGCCGGAGCTCCGGGGCGCGGTGCTGGTGGGTCCGTTCTACGGGTTGGCGCTGCCGGTGCCGCCGCTCAAGTTGTTGGCGGCGAAGCTGGTGAAGGGGTTGGCGCCGGGCTTCAAGATCGGCAACGAGCTCGACCCCACGCACCTCTCCCGCGACACGGCCTGGCAGCTGGAGTCGGCGCAGGACCCGCTGCGCTTCGCCACCACCACGCCGCGCTGGTTCTTCGAGACCCGCGCCGCGCAGGAGCGGCTGGCCGGCGTCGGCCCGAAGCTGAAGCTGCCGCTGCTGATGGTGATGGGCGCGGAAGATCCCATCGCGTCGGTGCCCGCGGCGCGGGCCTTCTTCGACACCATCGGCTCCGCCGACAAGACGCTGAAGCTCAACGAAGGGCACCGCCACGAGACGCTCATGGAAATCGGACGTGAGCAGGTGTGGGACGACATCTCATCGTGGATTTCCGCCCACCTCTGACATACGAGGACCTGACCCATGGCGAACACTGATCAGACGAACATCATCGGCAAGGGCATCACCATTCGAGGGAGTCTGACTGGCGGCGGCGGGCTGGTGATCGAGGGACGGGTCGAGGGCCAGATCGCCCTCAAGAACCACCTCACCATCGAGTCTTCGGGCATCGTCGAGGCCGACATCCGCGCCGACGAGCTGACCATCAACGGCACCGCCAGCGGCAACATCGACGCCTCCACCAAGGTCTCCATCAACCAGTCGGCGAAGGTGAACGGCGACGTGAAGGCCGCGCGCGTGGTGATCGAAGATGGCGCGGTGTTCAACGGCTCCATCGAGATGGACGTGAAGCTGCCTGACGACATCTGAACGGCTTTCAACAGAAGGGAAACGGTAAGCACATGGCGAACACCATCATTGGTTCCTCCATCACCATCGACGGAGAGATCTCCGGCGACGAAGATCTCGTCATCCAGGGCACGGTGAAGGGAAAGATCTCCCTGAAGGAGAGCCTCTTCGTCGAAGCCAGCGCGTCGGTCGAGGCGGACATCGAAGTGCAGAACGTGGAGATCACCGGTCGGGTCACCGGGAACATCCAGGCCAGCGACAAGGTGGAGCTCAAGGCCGACTGCCGCGTGGTGGGCGACGTGCGGGCCCCGCGCATCCTCATCGCCGACGGCGCCAGCTTCAAGGGCAACGTCGACATGGACGTCAAGGAGCGCTGATTCATGGCCGCCAGCAAAGACTTCGGCGCCGGTGGTGAGACGACCATCATCGGGCCGTCGATCCTCATCAACGGCAAGCTGTCGGGTGATGAAGACCTCACGGTCCGCGGTCGGGTGGAAGGTGAGCTGAACCTCACCCGTACGCTCATCGTCGAGCCTTCGGGCATCGTGAAGGCCAACGTGCAGGTCCGCAACGCCATCATCTCCGGCGTGGTGGTGGGCAACATCTCCGCCTCCGAGTCGGTGGAGCTGACGCGCGAAGGCCGCATGGTGGGCGACATCAACTCCCCGCGCGTCATCATCGTCGACGGCGCCAGCTTCCGCGGCCACGTGGACATGGGCAACGCGGAGCCGCGGCCTGCCTCCGAGCGTCCGGCGCAGCGCAACACCACCTTCTCCCGGCCGGCAGTGGCGCCGGCGAGGCACATGGTGGAGGAGACGGGGATACCGTACTGAGAAGCAAGAAGAACGGTGATGGCCGAACCAAGCTCCATAGAGAAACCACGGGAAGGCGAGTGGAGAGTAAGACGGTTACCGAGGGTCATCATGATGTTGTAACCGTAGGTGATGAAGCCGATGCAGATCATCGCGGCGGTGATTCCAAGCTGCCAGTAGGGCACGGGGGCCTT
>CALNBU010000744.1 GCA_937875615.1 uncultured Archangium sp. | reverse complement strand
GGGCGGCCGGAAGGTGTGCTCGGCCACCATCCAGCGCGGCGGGAAGATGACGAAGTCGCAGTTGGCCCGCCGCCACCTGCACCAGCTCGTTTCGGAGCTTCGTCCGGTCGGTCTCCGACAGGGCCTCCCAGACCTCCTCACGCATGATGTGCATCCAGGTGTTGGTGCCCCCGGCGGAGGCCGCCCGGCAGTTGGTGGTGAAGGCGCGCGCCCGCAGAGGCGAGCTGGCGGGGAAGCTCGAGGTGTTGGGGCCCCGCGCGGTGCTCTCTCGCGGGTACGCCATCGCGCAACGCCAGGGCGGGCAGGTGGTGCGCGGCGCCGACGAGGTGGAGGTGGACGAGGTGCTGACGCTGCAGCTCTCGAGCGGGGTGCTGGAGGTCCGGATCATCGGCAAGCGGCGCACCTGAGGCGCGCTTTGACGCGCGTCGGGCGCGCGGAAAGGGTAAAGGCCGCTCGTCATGCCGAAGGAACCGAAGGACAAAGGCGCGGGGCAGTACGGACAGGTGGTGGCCCGACTCCAGCAGATCGTCGAGGAGCTGGAGGCGGGTGAGCTGCCGCTGGAGGAGTCCATTGCCCGCTTCGAGGCCGGCATGGCGCTGGCGAAGCAGGCCGAGACCATCCTCGGCGACGCGGAGAAGCGGGTGGAGCAGCTGCTGTCCGATGACGGTCGCACCGCGCCGCTCAAGAGCCCAGATGGAGAGCGCCCGGCCGCGCCCGCGAAGGCCGCAGCGCCGGTTGCTCCGGCAGATCTCGACGACGTCCCCTTCTGAAGGAAGTGAAGCCCATGTCGAAGTTCTCTCTCGAAGCGTGGTTGCCGCAGCAGCAGGCGCGGGTGGAGGCGCTGTTGGAGGCCCGCGCGCGGCGCCTCACCGAGCAGGCACCTCAGCGGTTGGCAGAGTCCATGTGCTACTCGCTGCTGGCCGGCGGGAAGCGGTTGCGGCCGGTGCTGTGTCTGGCGTTCTGCGATGCGGTGGCGCGCGCCTCCACCAACAGCGCGGTGGCCAATGACGCGGCCTGCGCGCTCGAGGCGGTGCACACCTACTCGCTGGTGCACGACGATCTCCCCGCGATGGACGACGATGACCTCCGCCGCGGACGACCGACGAACCACAAGGTGTACGGGGAGGCGATGGCGATCCTGGCCGGCGACGGGCTGCTGACGCTGGCCTTCGAGTGGCTGGGCTCGGGCGTCGAGAGCGAGCTGGCGCTGCGGGGGCGACTCACCGGAGAGCTGGCGCGCGCCTCTGGCTCGACATCGCTGAAGATCGCCCGTCGGAGCTCGCGTACCTCACCCGGCTTCACCGCCTGAAGACGGGCGCGCTCATCGTTGCCGCCTGTCGCATGGGCGCGCTCGCCGCCGGCGCGGACGAGGCACAGCTTCGCGCGGCGAGTGACTACGGCGACGCGGTGGGGTTGGCGTTCCAGATCGCCGACGACGTGCTCGATGTGACCTCCAGTCCGGAGGCGCTGGGGAAGCCCGCCGGCGCTGACGCCGCGGCCGGCCGGCACACCTTCCCCGCGGTGGTGGGGCTGGAGCGCGCGCGCGCCCTGGCCGACGAGCAGGTCAACCGGGCGCTGCTGGCGGCCCGGGCCATCGAGGGAGAAGACGGCGCCCTGAGCGCTCTGGCGCACTACGTCGTCGCTCGCGACCGATGAGGACGCCCGGCGGAAACGCGCCATGAAGAAGGAGCGGCTCGACGTGCTGGTGTGCGAGCGCGGCCTGGCGGAGACGCGGACCCGCGCCCAGGCGTTGATCCTCGCGGGGCAGGTGGTGGTGAACGATCAACGCGTTGACAAGCCGGGGACCCGGGTGCCGGTCGACGCGCAGCTTCGGCTCAAGGGCGAGGTGTTGCCCTATGTCTCGCGCGGCGGCCTCAAGCTGAAGGGCGCCATCGACGCCTTCACGCTGGTGGTGGAGGGCGCGGTGTGCGCGGACATCGGCGCCAGCACCGGCGGCTTCACCGACTGCCTGCTGCAAGAGGGGGC
>CALNBU010000743.1 GCA_937875615.1 uncultured Archangium sp. | reverse complement strand
GAGAAGATGCTGGCGGGCGGAGAAATCGCCATCGCGGGCGGCGTGTACGACGTCCAGACCGGCGCCGTCGACTTCATCTGAAAACCAAGCGCTCCAGGACGTTGCCATGACGAAGCTCCCCTCAGTGACGACGCCGGTGTCGGCGTCGGGCCTCTTTTCCTCGCTCAACCGCGACGTGCCCGCCGGTGTGGTGGTGTTCCTGGTGGCGTTGCCGCTGTGCCTGGGCATCGCGCAGGCCTCCGGCGCGCCCCTGCTGTCGGGGCTCATCGCCGGCGTGGTGGGTGGCCTCGTCGTCACCGCCGTCAGCCGCAGCGCGCTCAGCGTCAGCGGACCGGCGGCGGGCCTCACTGCGGTGGTGGCGGTCAGCATCTCCACGCTGGGCTTCCGCGCGTTCCTGTTGGCGCTGGTCATCGCCGGGGTGCTGCAGCTGCTGCTGGGCGTGCTCCGGCTGGGGAGCATCGCGCACTACTTCCCCAGCGCGGTCATCAAGGGGATGCTGGCGGCCATCGGGGTGCTCATCATCTTGAAGCAGCTTCCGCACGCCGTCGGCTACGACAACGACTGGCAGGGCGACATGGAGACCGGCGGCCGGGCGCTGCTGGACTCCATCCCCGCGCTCAACGCCATCACCCCGGCGGCGGTGGCGGTGACCATCGCCTGCTTCGGGCTCTACGCGGTGTGGGGTCGGGTGCAGAAGCTGCCCGGAATGAAGTTCATCCCCGCGGCGATGGGCGCGGCGGTGCTGGGCGCGGTGGTGGCGCTGCTGTGGCCGGGCTCGCCCATGGCCGCGGAGCACATGGTGGCGCTGCCCATCTTCAGCTCGCCCGCCGACGTGTGGGCGGCCATCGTGACGCCGGACTGGTCGGCGGTGAGCGATGGTCGGGTGTGGAGCACCGCGCTGACCATCTGCGTGGTGGCGAGCATCGAGACGCTGCTGTGCCTCGAGGCCGTCGACCGCCTCGACCCGGAGCGCCGCATCTCGCCGCCCAACCGGGAGCTGGTGGCGCAGGGCGTGGGGAACCTGGTGTCGGGCCTCATCGGCGGGCTCCCCATGACCTCGGTCATCGTGCGCAGCTCGGCCAACGTCCAGGCCGGCGGCCGGACGCGCATGGCGGCCATGGTGCACGGCGGCCTGCTGTTGGTGTCGGTGCTGTTCCTGGCCGTGCTCTTCAATCGGGTGCCGCTGGCCGCGCTGGCGGTGGTGCTGCTGGTGGTGGGCGCGAAGCTGACGCCGCTCTCGCTGTGGAAGAACATGTGGCGCGCGGGCGCGACGCAGTTCGTCCCCTTCGCGGTGACGGTGGTGGCGGTGGTGGCGACGGACCTCCTCAAAGGCACGCTCATCGGCCTGGTGGTGGGGCTGGTGTTCGCCATCCGCCGGCAGCAGCAGAACGCCATCGAGCAGTCCGCTGACGGCCGGTCCATCACCATCCGCTTCACCAAGGACATGACCTTCCTCCAGAAGGCGGCGCTCAAGGACACCCTGCGCCAGCTTCCCGACGGGGCCACGGTGACCATCGACCGCTCCGTCTGTGACTTCGTCGACGACGACATCGACGAGCTGCTGATGGAGTTCGGCCAGACGTCCTCCGCCCGGCGCATCGTGGTGCACGAGACGCTCACGGACGAGGTCCGGGCGCGCCGGGCGCTGCTGGTCCCGGCGCACTGAGGCGCGGGCAGGCGCTATACTCGCCTGGTGTTGCGCCGCGCGTCCCTCTTGTTGGTGGTCTCTGCCTGCGTCGGGCCGGAGGCGCCCGACGTGGAGGTGTGTCGCGACGTCATCGACCGCCTCTGCATCGAGCCCTGTAGCGGCGCCAGCCTGCGCCTGTCGTTGCCGGAGACCGGCTGCGCGGAGGCGCTCCGCGCGCGCACCGGCTGCGACGCCGACGGCTTCACCTTCTCGTCGCCCGACCGGGCGCGGGTCCTGGAGTGCCGGCTCCCGCTGGTGCGGGAGTCCGACCAACGCCTGGCGGTGCCCTCGTGCAGCCTGGTCGACGAGGCGCTCACCACCTGCCCCGACCTGGTCACCTTCCTCGGAGGTACGCGATGACGCCGCTGCTGCTTTCGCTGTTGCTGGCCCAGCTGTCGATACCGGAGCTCGACGGAGCCGGCGCCTACCGGGAGCTGGAGAAGGGGAAGTTCGGGGTACTCTCGGCCCGCGACGTGAAGGGCAGCCCCTACCGTGAGTACCGCGTCGACGCCGACACGCCGTACACCGTGGCGCAGCTGTGCGAGGCGGTGTGGGGGCTCGCCACCTCCGGCTCCGCCACGGGAGTGAAGCTGCACCGGCGGCTCCGGGAAGAGGCCAACCTCCGGGTGCAGTACGAGCAGGTGGGCTTCCCGCTCATCTCCGGGCGCGACTACGTGATGACCGTGGCGCGCGCGCCGACCTACGAGGGCGACGCCTGCCGAATCCGCTTCCGCATCACCAACGACGAGGCGCCGCCGGTGCCCGAGGGCTTCGTGCGCATCGAGCGAATCTACGGCGAGTGGCACTTCACGCCGCGGGCGGATGGCACCGCGCACGTCGCCTACCGCATGTACTCGGACCCCGCAGGGGCCGTGCCGCCCTTCATCGTGCACGGCGCGCACCGCGACGCGATGAAGTCGGCCTTCAACGATGCGCTGGCGCGCACCCGGAAATACGCAGAGTCGGGCAAGTGAGGCCTTGGACCTGGCTGCTGCTGGCCTGCCTCGGGTGCACGGCCATCGACACCAACACCCGCGTCGAGCGCGGTCCGCTCCTGCGCACCTTCGAGCGGCCCGCGGTGCTCGAGGGCGGCGTCACCGCGGAGGTCCGCGCGGACTGGCCGTACCTCCAGCTCACGGTGGCGGGCTACGACGTGTGCCGGCTGGAGACCGTGGAGGAGCACGCCGAGGAGGTGGTGACCGAGCGCACCGCGCGCGCCTTCGGGCCCTCCCTGTCGACGGGCGTGGTGGGCACGCTGGCCGGGGCGGGGCTGCTCATCGCCAGCTTCTTCATCAGCGACGCCCCCGACACGCGCCTCATCGACGCGGCCGGCCACTACGGGGCTTCGACGCGGCAGTACGTGCAGTTGGCGGGCGGCATCAGTGCGGGCGTGGGGCTCCCGGCGCTGGTGGTGGGCCTGGTGACCATGGCCCGCGCCAAGGACGAGTTGCGGGCGGAGAAGGTGCAGGAGGTGGTGGGGCTGAAGGACGCGCGCTGCAACGAGCGGCCGCTCACCGGGTCGCTGGCGCTGGTGACGGACGAGGGCGGGCACGTCGAGCTCCCGGTGAACGACGGCGCGTTGGACGTCGACGGCGCGCAGATGCCGGTGGTGCCGGTGGCGCTGCGCTTCGACGGCCACACCGTGGAGTTGCAGGAGGCCGACCAGGCGCGCTTCACCGCGTGGACCTCGTGCGTGGCGCTGCGCTTCCAGCAGGACGCGCCGCTGGCGCTGCGGGCGGAGCTGCTCCACGCCTGTGAGGCGCTGCGCGGCGAGGCGGTGCGCGAGGAGCTGGCGCAGGTGGAGCAGGCGCTGATGGCGCGGCGGGCCACGGCCGAGGCCTGGGCGCCCCAAACGCAGGTGTCGAGCTTCGAAGACGCGGTGACGGCGTACGCGCCGGGGCTGCAGCTCTCGAGCGGTTCGCGCGACCTGCGGGTGCTGGACGCGCCCGAGGAGTACGAGGGCCGCGCGGTGCTGCTGCAGGGCATCGTGGTGGGCGGGATTGCCGAGAACATCGGCGTGGTGCAGGTGGGCGACCGGGAGGTGCTGGTCTTCATCCCTCCGGCACGCACCTGGCGGGAGAGCTTCTCGCCGGGCACCCGCGTCGACGCGGTGGCGTTGCTGGCTGGCCGGCAGACCCTGGGTGAGAAGACGCTGCCGCTGCTGCGCGCGGTGTGGATGCGCAGCGCCTGGTGAGGCAGGGGGTGCGCGGGCGCGGCCGGGGCGGCTATGAACGGCCTCCTCATGCGTCCGCTCGAAGAACTGGCCCTGTTGCTCAAGCCCGCCGGCGCGGGGTTGTACCTCGTCAGCACCGGCCGGGCCGAGCAGGAGCGCCTCCAGCAGCGGCTCTATGACGCCGCGTCGCCGGAGGAGGTGCAGCGCCGTTTCCTCGCCGCGCTGGAGTCGGTGGCCACGGCGAAGGCGGTGTTGGTGGGCGTGCCCTCGGACGTCGGCGCCGGCTTCCGACGCGGCGCCAACCTGGGGCCGCAGGCCATCCGCACGCGGCTGCTCGACGACGGCTTCGACCTGCGCGCGCACGGCGTGGTGGACCTGGGCGACGTCTTCTGTGTGCCGCAGTTGTTGGAGGACGACATGCTCTCGCCGGAGCAGCTCGCCGCCACCCGCCGCGCGCTGTACCCCGGCGTAGCCGCCGCGTTGCCGGTCTCTCCATTGAGCATTGAGCGGCGGGTGTTCGAGCTGGTGCTCTCGCTCAACCCCGGGCTCAAGCCCTTCGTGCTGGGCGGCGACCACTCCACGGCGCTCCCGGTGGTGCAGGCGCTGGCGAAGGTGGCGCCGGCGCCCTGGGGCATCGTGCAGTCCGACGCGCACACCGACCTCCTGGAGACGCGGCTCGGCATCCGGCACTGCTTCGCCACCTGGAGCTGGCACGCCAACGAGCTGCTGGGCCGCGCGGGCCGGCTGGTGCAGGTGGGCATCCGCGCCTCCGGCCGCGACCGCGCGCACTGGGAGTCGACCACGCAGGTGCGGCAGTTCTGGGCGAAGGAGATTCTGGACGACCCGGAGGCCGCGCTCGACGCGGTGGTCGCGCACGTCAAGGCCAGCGAGGTGAAGGGCGTGTACTTCAGCAACGACATCGACGGCACCGACGCCAGCTGGGCCGACGCCACCGGCACGCCGGAGCCCGCGGGCCTCACGCCGGACTGGCTGGTGGAGCTCATCCGCCGGTTGGGCCGGGAGGTGGGCTTCCTGGGCGGAGACGTGATGGAGGTGGCGCCGCCGCTGAGCGCCACGCCGGAGGTGACGGTGGGGCTGGCCGCGCGCTACCTCCGGGAGCAGCTGCTGGCGGCGACGGCGAGATGAGTACACCGTCGCGCGTCGGCTTGTGGCAGGGTGCGCGCGCCTTGATGCGTCACGTCGTCCTCGCCCTCTTGTGTGTGGTCTTCGCCGGTGGTTGTCGCTCCAACTGTCGCGCGCTGTCAGAGCGGCAGTGTGAGTGCACGCTGACCACCTCGGAGCGCACCGTGTGCCTGGCCAGCGTTGCCTCGCGCGAGGCCAACAACCCGCCCACGCCCGAAGACGAAGACGCGTGCGAGGCGCTCGTCGACGAGTGCGACTGCAACCTCATCGACACGCCCGAGGGCAAGCGCAACTGCGGCATCGCCCGCTGACGGCCGCCGCGGGCTTCGCGGCGGCCCCAGGGCGGCTCAGCGTGACTCGAGCTTCGCCAGCAGGCGCCGCAGGTCTTCGTTCACCTTGACGAACTCGGTCTTGCCGCGCTCGTCGGCCACCTGCTGACGCAGCGTCGGCAGATCGGAAGAGCACACGTCTGAACTCCAGTCAC
>CALNBU010000742.1 GCA_937875615.1 uncultured Archangium sp. | reverse complement strand
CCTGGGTGCGGGCGCGCGCCACGTCGGCCGCCTTGAGCTCCTGCCGCCACCAGCCCAGCGGCTTGTCCACCTCCAGCGTGGCGAGCAGGTCTCTGCGCGCGTCGATGACGACCTGCGAGGGCTCCCGGGAGGCCTCGAGGAGGAAGGTCTGCTCGCGCTGCTGGAGCTCGAGCTGATGCGACACCGTCTTCTCTCCCACCACCACCGTCACCGGCAGCGTCAGCGCGAAGGGCTCCTGCGCCTGCGTCTGCCTGACGCGCAGGCGGACCGCGCGCCGCTCGGCGTCGTACCTCGCCTCCACCTTGAGCTGCGGGTGCCCGGCGCGCAGCACGTACTCGTCGAAGAAGCGGTCGAGGTTCCTGCCGCAGGCGCGCTCCACCGCGCGCGCGAGGTCCACCGTCTCCACCGTGCCCCCCGCGTGCGCCCTGACGTACTCGCGCACCGAGGCGAAGAAGGCGTCGTCGCCCAGCCGACGCCGCAGCTCGTGCAGCACCAGCCCGCCCTTCTCGTAGAGGTGGCGGTCGAAGAGGTCGATGGGCGCGTCGAACTTCCGCGCCACGATGGGCCGCGCGTAGCGCTCGGCCACCTCGCTCAGGTACGCCTCGAGATCCGCCTTCCGTTGATGATCCGCCTCGTCCGGCGACTCACCCTCTTCGGTCCACAGCACCTCCGAGTAGGTCGCGAAGCCCTCGTTGAGCCAGCCGTGCGGCCAGTCGCGGCAGGTGAGCAGGTCTCCGAACCACTGGTGGGCCAGCTCGTGCGCGATGAGGAACTCGGCGGAGTAGTCGGCGTGGGCGCGCGCGTCGTGGAGGATGGCGTCGGTCAGGGTGGTGGCGGAGGTGTTCTCCATGCCGCCGAAGATGAACTCCTTGACGAAGACCTGCGCGTAGTCGCCCCAGGGGTAGCGTTGACCGGTGAGCCGCTCGAAGAGCGCCACCATCTGCGGCGTGCGCTTCACGCAGCGGAGCGCGTCCTCTTTCCTCCCCAGCGGGTACAGGGTGCGGATGGCGGTGTCGCCGTGGCGCTGCTCCAGCACCTCGAAGCGCCCCACCACCAGCGTCACCAGGTACGGCGCGTGCGGCGCCTCGAGCTTCCAGTGCTGCGTGCGCCGCGCGCCCTTCACCGAGTCACTGAGCAGCTCGCCGTTGGACAGCGAGGCGAGCTGCTTCGGGAAGGTGGCCCGCACCTCGCTGCTGCACTTCTGCGCGGGCGTGTCGAAGCAGGGGAAGTAGTGCCGCGAGTCGATGTCCTGGCCCTGGGTCCACACCTGGTCCTCGCCCACGAAGTAGAGGCCCCGCTGCGGCGTGGCGCGGTAGCTGATGCGCAGCGTGAACTCGGAGTGGGCCTTGACGAGCCGCGGGAAGTGGAGGTGCAACGCCTCCCCCGACCCGGCGTCGAAGGTGATGGGCTTTCCATCGAGCTCCACCGCGCGCACGTCGAGGTCCACCGCGTGCAGCGAGAGGCGCCGGAGGTCGACGGCGGCCAACAGCGTGTGGGTGACCACGCCCGAGAGACTCCGGCGGGGGAAGTCGAGGTCGAGCTCGAGCTTGAGGTGCAGCGCCACGGCCGGGCGGTCCTCGGCGTAGTGGAGTGTCGCGGTTTCGAGGGAGAACGGGTGCGGCTCGTCGATGCGATGCATGGGCCGTCGACTTACGGCGGTGCGTCAGGCGCTTCAAGGCCGCCCGACCGGTCCAGCACGTGCTCCGCCGGAGGGCCGTGGCCCAGGAAGCCGGTGGGGCTGAAGGTCGGCCCGTAGGCGCCGGAGCCGGTGATGCCCAGGAGCTCTCCCTCGCGGGGCTCGACGAGCTCCACCTCACCGAAGGTGTCGAGCGGCGTACACAGCGGCCCCACCACCGTGCACCTCACCCG
>CALNBU010000741.1 GCA_937875615.1 uncultured Archangium sp. | reverse complement strand
TCCGGCCCGGGAAGTCCTGCGCGCCGGCCAGCGCGGCGAGGTCCCGGCTCGACACCTTGAGCCGCCCCTGACTGTCGAGCTCCTGCGCCACCTCCGCCACCGTGGTGGAGGCCCGCACCAGCACCGCCACCCCGTCGCGCGCGGGCAACACCTCCTGCCGGAGCTGCGCGATGAACTGGCTCAGGTCGAAGCCGTCGATGCCCTGGCTGTCGACGCCGTGGATGCGCGAAGCGTCGAGCATCTTGCCGATGAGCTCCGCGCGCTCCCGGCGGAGGGCGTCGTTGACGCGCGCGATCTCCTCGCGCTCGGCGTGCGCGCGGGTGGCCCGCACCTCGAGCTCGGCGATGACCCGGCGGAGCTCGATTTCCCGCTGCGCGGCCGTGGCCAGCTCGCCCTTCACGCGCTCCAGCTCGCCGCGCGAGCTGTCGGCGTCGTTGGTGAGCTGCGACGCGCGCGCCTCGAAATAGACGATTTTCTCCAACGCGCTCTTGAGCAGGGCTTCAGGCTTTTCTTCGCTCACGTAGGGCTCCAGCCGGCACGCTACATGCCTGTGGCCGCTTGTCTCTTTTTTGACAGCCGGCGCACCTTATGCTGTCCCTCATCGCATGTAAACATGCGGATCTACTCACATTTCTTGTTTGTCCCACCCAAACGCCGCCAGGGCCGATTTACCGGCCTCAGCGCCACCTGTCGGCCCCATTCAATACGATGGTGCGCGATGTCGCGTCTTGACGCACTGGTGCTTGCCGCGCGCGGGTGGCGATGCGAAACGAGCACATGATGAGCGTCGAACTCCCGCCGCACCTTCAGCGCTACGTCGTCGAGCAGGACTACGCCTCGTACACGCCCCGGGACCAGTCGGTCTGGAGGCACGTGATGAAGCGACTCTCGCGACATCTCGAGAGCCGCGCCCACGGCATCTACCTGCGCGGCCTCTCCGAGACCGGCATCAGCGTCGATGAGATTCCCAGCCTCGAGGGCATGAACGAGAAGCTGGAGCGCCTGGGCTGGCGCTGCGTGGGGGTGCGCGGCTTCATTCCCCCCGCGGTCTTCACCGAGCTGCAGGCGCGCGGCGTGCTGGCCATCGCCGCCGACATCCGCGGGCACAAGACCATCGGCTACACCCCCGCGCCGGACATCATCCACGAGAGCGCCGGCCACGCGCCCATCATCGCCGACGCCGCCTACGCCTCGTACCTGCGGAGCTGCGGCGAGGTGGGCTTCAAGGCCATCGCCTCGGCCGAAGACCGCGCGCTCTTCGAGGGCATCCGCAACCTCTCGGTGGTGAAGGAAGACCCGCAGGCCACCGCGGAAGACGTCGAGCACGCGCAGGCCAGGCTCGACGCGGCCGCCAAGTCGGTGCGCTACGTCTCGGAGTCGACGCGCGCCTCGCGACTCTACTGGTGGACCGCCGAGTACGGTCTGGTGGGCACGCTGGAGCAGCCCCGGCTGTACGGCGCGGGTCTGCTCTCGTCGATGGCCGAGGCCGAGCACTGCCTCACCCCCGAGGTGAAGAAGCTGCCGCTCTCGGTGGACTGCGCCGACGTGGCCTACGACATCACCCGCATGCAACCGCAGCTCTTCGTGGCGCGCGACTTCCGGCACCTCAACGACGTGCTGGCCGACTTCAAGCACAGCCTCGCGTACATCCGCGGCGGCGACTACGGCCTCGACGAAGCGCTGCGCAGCCGCGCGGTCAACCACCTGGTGCTGCGCCAGCGGGGCGGGGAGACCATCGAAGTGACGGGCGAGGTGCGCGAGGTCCACCGCTCCGGCAAGGACACCGGCCCCGGGCTCACCGCGTCGGTGGTCGAGCTGGTCGGCCCCACCATGCTCAGCGTCAACGGCAAGTGCACCGAGATTCCCAAGCGCATCGACGCGGTGGTGCTCGTCGGCTCCGAGCGCCTGCCCACGCGCGGTCGCTTCTCCACCCGGCTGGCCTCCGGCGTCGAGGCGTCGGGCTACGTGGTGGGCGGACACGAGGTGGTCGACTTCCGGGTGTGGCTGCACGGGCGGCCGGTGCCGGTGTCGACCTGGGCCTACGTGATGGTGGCCGAGGCGGTGACCTCCGCGGCGGGCGGCCCCGCCGACCCCCAGAAGTGGGACGAGTACTTCGGGCCGCTCGACAGCTTCACCGCCGGCGACCACGAGACCCTGGCGCGGCAGCGCAAGGCCGAGGAGCTGATGCCCGAGCTCGCCGCGCTCTACGCCGAGGTCCGCCAGATGCGCCGCGCCGGGAAGCCCGACCGCAAGCGCCTCGGCGCCATCGCGGAGGCCAGCCACCGCTTCGGCGACGAGCCGCTGCTGCTGGAAGAAATCAACGAGCTGCTCACCAACGAGTGACCACCATGAAACGACTGCTGTGCTGCACCCTGCTGACGCTGCTCTGCGCCTGCCCTCCTGAAGAGACGCCCGACGCCGGCGCCCACCGTCAGCGGCGACCCGGTCGTCGGCGGCAACCGCTTCGGCGCGATGGCCGAATATATTGTGACGCCCGCCGCCGC
>CALNBU010000740.1 GCA_937875615.1 uncultured Archangium sp. | reverse complement strand
CCGTCGGGGTCCATGCCGAAGCCGTCGAACTCGATCTGCGCCGACTGGCCGCTGCGCACGCGGCCCTCCAGGCCGAGGCTGGCGAAGGGCGCGAACTGGAAGCGCAGGCCCAGAGACTCCTCGAGCCGCGTGTCGACGCCGGTGAGCAGCCCCCACAGCGCTGCCCGCGAACCGGAGACGTTGAGCGAGAACAGCACCCGGCCCACCTCGACGTCCGCCACCAACCGCGCCTCGGCCTCGAACATCGACGGGCCCAGCGACACCCGGGCGATGCCGCTGAAGGCCAGCGGCTGCTCCGGGCGGCGCCAGGTGCTCCAGCGCCAGAGCGACGAGAAGCGCGGGTTGATGGACTCGCCCGAGTCGAGGCGGGTGATGTCGAGGTCCATCGAGAGCTGCGACTCCAGCGAGTCGGTGACGCCGTGTACCCACGCGGTGCGGAGGTCCCACTGCGCGAAGTCCCTGGTGCGCTCGATGCGCGGCGTCAGCCAGCCCTCGAAGCCGTTCTCGCCCGCCTTCGAGACGCGCGTGTTCCACGTGAAGGGGAAGTCTCGCGGCGCGGCGGAGGCTGAGGCGGCGAGCGCCGCGAGGAACAGGGCAGGGGTGCGCACGGCGGGAGACTGCTTACCGCTGGTTGCTCATCAACGTCACGAAATCGCGCTGGTAGATGGCGTTGTTGAACTTGTTCGAGAAGCCCACCGCCTGCAGCGGGTTGCTGACGCGCGGCGCGCAGAACTGCGCCACCTCGTAGCGGTAGATTTCGTTGTTGAAGAGGTCCAGCACCAGGCCCAGCTGCGCCGCGGTCAACACCTGCTGCGAGAGCATCGAGGTGACGGTGTCCCGGCGGTAGATTTCGTTCGGCTGGCTGCGCATGGCCGCGTACACGCTGGCCCAGGTGGCGCCGTCCATCGGCCAGCGGCCGTTGCGCGAGATGCTGCAGCCCAGGTCGTCGCTGCCGGTGCCACAGTCGCGGGCCAGCGGGTACGGTTGGGCCCCCGGCGGTCCGTCGAGGGGCGGCGGCATGGGGGGCGGGTAGGTGCCCGGAGGCATCTGCTGCGGTGGGGCGCCCGGCGGGTAGGTGCCCGGCCGCGGCTGGAGGCGGGGCAGCTTCACCGTGAAGGTGACGTCGCGGCTCA
Source organism: uncultured Archangium sp. (assembly GCA_937875615.1). Lineage (GTDB taxonomy): Bacteria > Myxococcota > Myxococcia > Myxococcales > Myxococcaceae > Archangium_A. The sequence continues at coordinate 11,046 of CALNBU010000740.1, read as the reverse complement.
CCACCTGCCGGCCCTGCGCGTCGAAGGCGGCCACCTGCGCGAGGAAGCGGCCCTGGGCGAAGTCTTCCTCGGCCAGGGTGGAGTAGCGCAGGAGGTGCGTCAGCGCGTTGTTCCACACGTAGGGGTCAGAGGGCACCACCCACTGCTGGGTGGCGGTCCACTCGCTCCAGTTGCCCTGCAGACTGCGGAAGCGGGTGGCGAGGGAGAAGCGCTGGTTGCGCATGTTGTTCAGCGTCAGGCGCGGCACGGTGAGGCGCACCGCCCGCTCGCCGTCGGGGGTGGCGACGTTGGTCTGCACCTTGACGGCGCTCAGCTGCGCGAAGCGGTTGCGTTGCTCGTCGACGGCCCGGGGGCCGCCGGGGCGCTGCCAGCGGTGGACGCGCAGGTCATCGAGCGCGTCTTCGGCCTGGAGCAGGCGTTGCACCACCCGGTCGGGGCAGTTGGCGAAGCCGGCGGTGGCCGCCAGCTCCGAGAGGCGACGGCTGACCTGCTGCACGTCCCAGGCGTCGACCTGCCCGGAGAGCCCCGCGAGCTCCTGCGACATGGCGGTGAGGCGGGGGGCGAGGCTGCCGCACGGGGGCGGGAGGCGGCGCAGCTGGTTGGTGGCGTCGTTCACGAGGGACTGCGCCTGGCGCAGGGCGTTCTGGGCGTGGGCCGCGAACGCGCAGGTGAGGACGGCGGCGAACATCAATCGCATGGGAGGGACGGCTCCGAAGGGGAAGAGGGAAGGAGGACGGCAGTCTGCCTGACGGGGCTCCCGTCGTCTCGATTCACCGCATCGCGCCGAAGCAGGCGTAAGAAGGGGCTGTGTCCTGGCCGGTCTTCTTCACCGTGGTGGAGGTCTTGTGGATAGGCGTCCTCGTGCCGTGGATTCTGCTCGAGAAGCGCTCGCCCACCGCCACCCTGGCGTGGATCATGGCGCTCATCGCGCTGCCAGTGGTGGGCGCGCTGGTCTACGTCTTCGTCGGTCCGCGGCGCCTGGAGCGGAAGAAGAGCCGCCTGCTGGAGGCCCGCACCGCGGTCGGTCGGCGCGTCGAAGACTGTGACTGGTTCCACGAGGTCGACGCGCGCAGCGCGGCGCTGATGAAGCTGGCCACCCGGCTCGACGGGCTGGCGCCCATGCGCGCCGACGAGGCGCGGGTGCTGGTCGACGGCGACGAGACCTACGACGCCATGCTCGCGGCCATCGCCGGGGCGAAGCACCACATCCACGCCGAGTACTACATCTTCCGCGACGACGTGACCGGGCGCCTGGTGTTGGACGCGCTGCGGGAGAGGGCGCGGGCCGGGGTGGAGGTGCGCCTGCTGGTCGACGCGGTGGGCGCGCGCCTCTCGGAGGACACCGAGGACGCGCTGGCGGAGGCGCGGGTGAAGTTGGCCTACTTCAACCCCGCGTTCTCCGGGCGCGTGGGCCAGCGCTGGTTCAACTTCCGCACCCACCGCAAGATTCTGGTGGTGGACGGCCGGGTGGGCTTCACCGGCGGCATCAACGTCACCGACGACCAATCGGAGCGGGTGCGCGGCGCGGACGCCTGGCGCGACACGCACCTCGAGCTGCGCGGCGAGGTGGTGCACGGGCTGCAGCGCACCTTCCTCGAGAACTGGACCTTCGCGTCGGGCGAGAAGAAGTCGGGGCGGCAGCTCGACGACTACTTCCCGCCGCCGGGCACCCGGGGGCCGCACCTGGTGCAGGTCATCGCCTCCGGGCCCGACGAGCCCTCGCGCGCCATCGAGGGCTTCTACACCTCGGCCATCGCCACCGCGACGCGCCGGGTGTGGCTCACCACGCCGTACTTCGTGCCCAACGAGCCGCTGCACCAGGCCATCTCGCTGGCGGCGCTGCGCGGCGTCGACGTGCGGCTGCTCCTCCCCACGCGCACCGACTCCAGGCTGGTCGACCTCGCCGGCGCCTCGTTCCACGACGGGTTGCTGCGCGCGGGGGTGCGCCTCTACACGTACCTGCCGTCGATGCTGCACGCCAAGACGGCGGTCATCGACGACGTGGGCATCGTGGGCACCGCCAACCTCGACGACCGCTCGCTGCGGCTCAACTTCGAGGTCATCGCCGCGTGCTACGGAGGGCCGGTGGTGGAGCGCCTCGCCCAGCTGTTCGAGCTCGACCATGAGCGCTCGAAGCTGAAGATTCACCTCGAGGCGAAGGCGTCGCTCGCCCTGCGGCTCCAGCAGTCCTTCGCGCGGCTGTTGGCGCCGCAGCTGTAGTCGCGCTCGGAGAAATGAGCCCCGCTTCTGCGCGGGTGACTGATCCACCTTGCAGGGGCATAAGCCCGATGGTACGCGCCGCGCCCGCCATGAGCGCTTCTGTTTCAAACACCGGCCGCATCACGCAGATTCTTGGTCCCGTCGTCGACGTGGAGTTCCCGCCCGGAGGCCTCCCTGAGGTCTACACCGCGCTCACGTTGACCAACCCGGCCATCAACAACGAGCCCGACAACCTGGTCGTGGAGGTCGCGGCGCACCTCGGTGAGAACACCGTGCGCTGCATCGCCATGGACACCACCGACGGCCTGGCCCGCGGTGCTTCGGCGAAGAACACCGGCGCGCCGATCTCGGTGCCGGTGGGTCCCGGCACCCTGGGCCGCATCCTCAACGTCACCGGTCAGCCGGTGGACGAGCTGGGCCCGGTGGCGGCGCAGAAGCACTACCCCATCCACCGCCCGGTCCCCGCCTTCACCGAGCAGAGCAAGAAGATCGAGGCCTTCGAGACCGGCATCAAGGTCATCGACCTCCTCTGCCCCTTCACCCGCGGCGGAAAGATCGGCCTCTTCGGCGGCGCCGGCGTGGGCAAGACGGTGCTCCTGCAGGAACTCATCCGCAACGCCGCCATCGAGAAGGGTGGCTTCTCGGTGTTCGCCGGCGTCGGCGAGCGCACCCGCGAGGGCAACGACCTCTGGAACGAGTTCCAGGAGGCCGACGTGATCGCCTGTGAGAAGGAAGCCGACGGCAAGCACATCAAGAAGGACGCGCAGGGCCGCATCTCGCTGGTGCCCGGCAAGTCGCAGTGCGTGCTGGTGTTCGGGCAGATGAACGAGCCGCCCGGCGCCCGCGCCCGCGTGGCCCTCTCCGGCCTGTCCATCGCCGAGTACTTCCGCGACGAAGAGAACCGCGACGTGCTGCTGTTCGTCGACAACGTCTTCCGCTTCACGCAGGCCGGCTCGGAAGTGTCCGCGCTCCTCGGCCGCATCCCCTCGGCCGTGGGTTACCAGCCCACGCTGTCCACGGAGATGGGCGCCCTGCAGGAGCGCATCACGTCGACGGTGAAGGGCTCCATCACCTCGGTGCAGGCCGTGTACGTGCCCGCCGACGACCTCACCGACCCCGCGCCGGCCACCACCTTCGCCCACCTCGACGGCACCATCGTGCTCTCGCGTGCGCTCACGGAAATCGGCATCTACCCGGCCGTCGACCCGCTCGACTCCACCTCGCGCATCCTCGACCCGCTGGTGGTGGGCGACGAGCACTACGGCGTCGCCCGCCGCGTGCAGTCGACGCTGCAGCGCTACAAGGAGCTCCAGGACATCATCGCCATCCTCGGCATGGACGAGCTCTCCGAGGACGACAAGCTGGTGGTGGCCCGCGCCCGCAAGATTCAGCGCTTCCTCTCGCAGCCCTTCAACGTGGCGAAGATCTTCACCGGCGCCGACGGCAAGGTGGTCTCGATTCCGGAGACGGTGCGCGGCTTCAAGGAGATCGTCGAGGGCAAGCACGACGACCTCCCGGAGCAGGCGTTCTACATGGTCGGCGGCATCGACGAGGCCATCGAGAAGGCGAAGAAGCTGGCTCAGGGGTAAGCGATGGCGAAGCTGAACGTCGAAATCGTCACCCCGGAGCGTCGGCTGGCCTCGTTGGCCGCCGACGAGGTGATTGCGCCCGGCGCCAGCGGCCTCTTCGGCGTGCGGCCGGGCCACACGCCCTACCTCTCGGTGCTGCAGCCGGGTCCGCTGTCCGTGCGCGACGGCGCCACCACCACCACCTACTTCGTGGGCGGCGGCTTCGTGGAGGCCGGGCCGGCGGTGGTGCGGGTGCTGGCCGATGTCGCGGAGCTGGCGTCGGCCATCGACGCGACGGCGGCCAGGAAGCGCATCGCCGAGGCCGAGGTGGCGCTGAAGGACCTCGAGGTCACCGACGCCCGCGCCGAGGCGCAGCGGCAGCTGATTCGACGCGAGCAGAAGCGGCTCGAGGTCGGCGGGCTGAAGTAGGGCTCACCACAACACCGACTGGTCTTCAGCTACCCCGGGCGCGTTGCTGAAGGCGTAGGTGCGGCCGTCGAGCTTCACCTCTCCTTCCCACAGGCCCACCGGCTGCTTGAAGGCGCTCTTCACCAACGTGAGGTCGCGCAGCTCCTGGTGCGCGGCCCAGGGCTTGAAGCGCAGGTCGAGCGCGCCATCGGTGGTGCGCACCGACCAGGGCTCGAGGATGGCGTCGGGGTTCCAGGTGAAGCGCGCCCGGCCCACGGGCAGCAGCCGGTGACCCAGCCACACCGCGTTCTCGTTCACGTCGTCGCGCGCCTCGTTGAAGCCCTCGACCAGGTTGATGGCCAGCGGGGTGCCGTCGTCGAGGCGGCCGCACACGAAGGCCCAGCGCCAGCTCGTCTCGCGCGCGAGGTAGCCGTGCGTGTAGTCGAGGCCGCCCACGCCGCCTTCGAGCGAGAAGCGTCGGCCGTCGGCCTCGAGGTGTCCGCGCGTCAGCAGCCCGGCGGCCTTCTGGGTGACGTTGACGATGCCGCCGTCGACGGGGGCGATGACCGTCAGCGGCGGCGCCGCGCCCGCCGTCAACCACTCGGCGTGCAGCTGGAGCTTCGGCGGCCGCAGGGGGCCGCCCAGCGTCACCTCGGCCACGTAGCGCTCGTCGCCGAAGGCGCGGTGCGCGCGCCAGCGCCCCAGCGGGTGCCGGAAGGAGACGCCGAGGCCCGAGGCCGGGTGGTCGTTGACGCGCACCATGCCCGGGAGGCCCAGCAGCCCGCCGTCGGCCAGCACCCGGCCGGAGGTGTAGTCGAGCGCCATGACGAAGGCGTTGGCCGAGTAGCCCACGTCGACGACGGCGAAGAGCGCCGCCACCTCCTGGGTGGCCACGAAGCCGTAGAGCCACTTCTTGTGGCTGCGCAGGCGCTCCAGCGCGTTGAGGGCGTAGCCGCCGCGCAGGCGCTGGAGGTCCACCACCTCGAGCGCGCCCCGCCAGGTCCCGAAGCGCGGCGCGCCGCTGGCGTCCTCCACCGAGGCGGGCGCCGGCAGCAGCGATTCATTCGTGGCCATGTGGCCAGCATACTTCCTCCCCGACGCCCGGGGGCACATCGGCGGCGAGTTGAGGTAGAGGCGGGCCATGGCTCCGTTGCCGCCGCTCGACGTCACCCAGACGCTCACCGACAAGCGCATCCTCTTCTCTGGCGCCACCGGCTTCGTGGGCAAGGTGGCGCTGTCGATGTTGCTGCACCACTACGGTGAGCGGCTGGCGCACCTCTTCGTGCTGGTGCGCAAGGGCAGCAGCCGCTCCGCGGAGCAGCGCTTCTACGACAAGGTGGCCACCTCCGAGCCCTTCGAGCCGTTGCACCGCAAGTACGGCAGCGTGGAGGCCGCGACGGCCTGGCTGCGCACCAGGGTGACGGTCCTCGACGGCGACATCACCGACCCGTGGATGGGCATCGAGGAGGCCGAGGCGCGCGCGCTCAAGGGCCGCATCGACGTGGTGGTGAACTGCGCGGGGCTGGTGTCGTTCAACCCGTCGCTGGAGGTGGGGCTCAACGTCAACACCCACGGCGTGAAGTTCCTGGTCGAGGCCTGCCTCCACTGGGATGTCCCGCTGGTGCACATGTCGACGGCCTTCGTGGCCGGCAACCGCTCCGGGCTGGTGTTCGAAGACGAAGACCTGACGGGCTACTTCCCGCGGCGCGACGAAATCGACGGGCGCGACTTCTCGCTGGAGCAGGAGCTCGCCGACGCCGAGCGCATCGTGGCGCGGCTGCGCGAGCAGGCCGACGACAAGGCGCTGGGCTCGACCTTCCGGGAGAAGGCGCTGACCCGGCTCAAGGAAGAAGGTCGGGACTTCGCCGACGAGAAGACGCTGCGCCTGGCCATCGGCCGGGAGCGCAAGCTGTGGTTGACGCTGCAGTTGGTCGACGCCGGCATGCAGCGCGCGAAGCACTGGGGCTGGCCCAACACGTACACCTACACCAAGTCGCTCGGCGAGCAGGTCATCGCCGGCACGCCGGGGCTGCGCTACGCCATCGTGCGCCCGTCCATCGTGGAGAGCGCGCAGCGCTACCCCTTCCCCGGCTGGAACGAGGGTTTCACCACCTCGGCGCCCATCATCTACGCGCTCATCAAGGGCCAGTCGGCGCTGCCGGCGCGCGACGAGGCCCTCCTCGACATGATTCCCGTCGACCAGGTGTGCGGCTCGCTCATCGCCATCACCGCGCAGCAGCTCCGCACCAGCGAGCGCCGGGTGTACCAGCAGGCCACCGGCGACTCCTCGCCCTTCATCGCCACCCGCTCGGTGGAGCTGGTGGGGCTCTACAAGCGCCGCCGCTGGCGCAACAAGGCGACGGGCAACCAGACGCTCAACCAGCTCAAGTCGAAGCTGGAGCCCAAGCCCGCCGGCAAGCTGCTCTTCGGCCTCACCAACACGCCCTTCATGTCGAAGGCCTCGAAGTGGCTCAACCGCACCATCGACGAGCAGCGCCCGGGGTGGGGCGCGCCGCGGGTCAACGCCGCGCTGGACCGGGTGCAGGAGAAGCTGGAGGACGTCGCGGAGCAGGCCGACCGCGTCAACATGGTGGTGGACCTGTTCCTCCCCTTCATCTGGGAGAACCGCTTCGTCTACCGCTGCGACAACACGCGCTCGCTCTACGTAGACATGCCGGAGCACGACCGGGCGCTCATCAACTGGAACCCGGAAGCCATCGACTGGCGCACCTACTTCCTCGACACGCACATCCCCGGGCTCGAGAAGTGGGTCTTCCCCGGTCTCGACGAAGAGTCGGAGAAGCGCCGGGTCATCTCCGCGTACCGCGACCTGCTGGAGCTGCTCGACGGCGTCACCCACGAGTGGCGGCACCGGGTGGCCTTCCGCATGTACGAGGGCGACGACACGCAGCGCTTCACCTACGGCGAGGTGCACCATTACGCGGCGCGCGTGGGCAGCGCGCTGCTGGCGCACGGGGTGGGCCACGGCGAGCGGGTGATGTTGCTGTCGGAGAACCGGCCGGAGTGGGGCATCTCGTTCTTCGGCATCCTCCGCGCGGGCGCCACCTCGGTGCCCGTCGACAAGGAGCTCTCGGAGACGGAGATCATCAACATCGCCCGGCGCAGCGAGGCGAAGGTGTGCCTCATCTCCGACGAGCTGCTGGAGAAGCACCCGCAGCTGGAGATGGCGTTGGCGCAGGCCGGGCTCGCCACGCGGCTGCTCACCCTGGGCGCCGCCTTCGCGGGAGACCCGCTGCGGCCCGACGGGTTGCTGCCGGTGAAGAAGAGCGCCTCGCCCGATGACGTGGCCTCGCTCATCTTCACCAGCGGCACCACCGGCAGCCCCAAGGGCGTGATGCTGACGCACCGCAACTTCACCGCGCTGGTGGCGAAGCTGGCGGGCGCCTTCGACATCGGCGTGGGCGACGGCGTGCTGTCGGTGCTGCCGCTGCACCACACCTTCGAATTCTCCGCGGGCTTCCTGACGCCGCTCTCTCGCGGCGCCGAGGTGGCGTACATCGACGAGCTGACCGCGGACCGCATCGGCGAGGTGCTGGAAGGCGGCAACATCACCGGCATGGTGGGCGTGCCGGCGCTCTGGCAGCTCTTCCATCGGAAGATTACCCAGGAGCTCGCCACCCGGCCGCGCTTCGTCGAGGAGGCGTTCAAGGGGCTGATGGCCCTCAACGCGCAGCTCCGCGACAAGCAGGGCATCAACCTGGGCAAGCTGCTGTTCTGGCCGGTGCACCGGAAGTTCGGCGGCGACATCAAGTTCATGATTTCGGGCGGCTCCGCGCTGCCCGACGACGTCCACAAGGCGTTCCACGCCCTGGGCTTCACCCTCGAAGAGGGCTACGGCCTGACCGAGGCCGCGCCGGTGCTGACGGTGACCCGGGCCGGCAACAAGCGGCTGCCCGGCTCGGTGGGGCGGGCGCTGCCCGGCGTGGAGCTGCGCATCTTCGAGCCCGACGAGCAGGGCGTGGGCGAGGTCATCGCCCGCGGCCCCAACGTGATGGCCGGCTACTTCCAGGACCGCGACGCCACCGACGCGGTGTTGAAGAACGGCTGGCTCCACACCGGAGACCTGGGGCGCCTCGACGAAGAAGGGCAGCTCTACCTCTCCGGGCGCCGCAAGGACGTCATCATCGACGCCAACGGGAAGAACGTGTACCCCGACGAGCTGGAGGAGCTCTACGGCACGAGCTCGCTGGTGAAGGAGCTCTCCGTCGTGGGGCTCCCCGACGACAGCGGGGGCGAGAAGGTGGCCTGCCTGTGCGTGCCCGACTACGGCGAGCGCCCGCGCGACGAGGTGCGGCGGGAGCTCGAAGAGCACTTCCGGCACGTCTCGGCGGACCAGCCCTTCTACCGGCGGGTGCGGGTACTGCGCTTCTGGGACGGCGAGCTGCCGCGCACCAGCACGCGCAAGGTGAAGCGCAACCTGGTGGTGGACGAGCTCAAGCGCCTCGAGCGGGCCGCGCAGGCGGTGGAGAAGGCGCGGCGCCAGGACGACGACACCGACTGGCTCACCCAGGTCATCGCCGGCGTGCTGCAGAAGGACGCGGCGGAGGTGAAGGGTGACTCGCGGCTCCAGGCCGACCTGGGCTTCGACTCGTTGATGCTGACCGAGCTGTCGGCGGCGCTGGAGAACGCCGGGGTCCCGGTGACGGCCGCGGGAGACCTGACGAAGCTGCAGACGGTGGACGACCTCCGCCGGGTGGTGGCGACGTCGGGTCGCCGCCCGGCCGCGGAGGTGCGGGCGCGGGAGATTTCGCGGGAGGTGGCCCGGCAGAACGACGCCTCGCTCGAGCTCAACCTCCCCGAGGTGGTGGCGAGGGCCGGCAAGTCGCTGCTGCAGCTGGGCCAGAAGACACTCTACGGAGGCGTCTTCCCGGTGAAGGTGACGGGCAAGGCCTTCATTCCGCAGAACCGGAACTTCCTGGTGGTGGCCAACCACGCCAGCCACCTCGACATGGGCCTGGTGAAGATGGCGCTCGACGAGCAGGGCGCGCGCCTGGTGGCGCTGGCCGCGCGCGACTACTTCTTCGACTCGCCGCTCAAGCGCGCCTACTTCGAGAACTTCACCAACCTCATCCCCATGGACCGCTCGGGCTCGCTGCGGGAGTCGCTGCGGCTGGCCGGTGAGTCGCTGACGCAGGGCTACAACCTGCTCATCTTCCCCGAGGGCACGCGGTCTCCCGACGGGACGCTGCAGGAGTTCAAGCCCACCACCGGCTACCTCGCGCTGGGCTTCGGGGTCGACATCCTCCCGGTGTACCTCCACAACACCTGGGAGGCGCTGCCCAAGGGTGCCTGGTGGCCGAAGTTCGAAGACCTGGAGGTGCGCATCGGCCCGGTCATCGAGCGCGCCACCATGCGCGAGAAGATTGCCGGCCTGCCCAAGAGCGACGGCTACCGCGTGGTGACCCGCCTGGCCGAGGAGTCGGTGCGGGCGCTGCGTGCAGGCCGCGCGGTGCGGCCCGAGGCGCTGCAGGTCGACGTCTCGGCGCGCCGTCGGGAAAGAGGAAAGAGCGCATGAACATCGTCATCACCGGTGGCACCGGTTTCCTGGGTACGCACCTGGTGCCGTTGTTGTTGGAGCAGGGGCACGCGCTGACGCTCATCTCCCGCAGCCGGCCGCCAGCGGGCTGGAAGGTCCGTCACGTGCAGGCCGACCTCAAGGACCGCGAGGCGGTGCGCGACGCGCTCAAGGGCGCCGAGGCCGTCTACCACCTCGCCGGGCTGGTCAGCTTCCGCAACGAAGATGGCCGCAAGATGTACGAGCTGCACGTCGACTGCACCCGGGAGCTGCTGCGCGACGTGCGCGCGCTGGGAACGAAGCCGCGCGTCATCCTCGCGTCGACGTCCGGCACCATCGCGGTGTCGAAGACCGAGCGCGTGGGCACGGAAGACGACGACTACCCGATTCAGACCGTCGGGCGCTGGCCGTACTACCTGTCGAAAATCTACGAAGAGAAGCTGGCGCTGGAGTTCTGCCGGAAGGAGGGCATTCCGCTGGTGGTGCTCAACCCCTCGCTGTTGATGGGGCCGGGCGACGACCGCCTGTCGTCGACGTGGACGGTGGTGAAGTTTCTCCAACGTGACATTCCGGCCCTGCCCGGTGGTGGTATCAGCTTCGCCGACGCGCGAGACGTGGCGCAGGCCGCGGTGAACGCGTTGACGCGGGGGCAGCTGTACGGGCGTCACCTGATGGGCGTGAACATGTCGATGGGGGAATTTTTCGCGCGCCTGGAGCGGTTGTCGGGGGTGCCGGCGCCGCGGCTCCGGTTGAAGAAGGAGCTCAACGTGTTGGGGGCGCTGGCGTTGGAGCGCTTCGCGAAGTGGCGCGGCGAGAAGCCGACGCTCGATCCGCAGGAGGTGGAGGTGGGAGAGCATTGGTTCTGGCTCGACGACGCCCGGGCCGTGTCGCAGTTGGGTTTCGCGGCGCGCGACCCGTGGGAGACGCTGCACGAGACTGTGCAGTATGTGATGTCGAAGCTGCCCCCCGGAGAGCTTCCAGGCTCCAGAGGGCGGCTGGCGGCGTTGCGGAAGTAGTGAAAATCCACACCGAGTCGCTTGACGAGGGGCCAGTGTACGGCGCAGTGTGCGCCCCCCATGCGATTTATCTCCCCTGGTAGAGCCCTGATCCTCACGGCGGCGCTTGCGTTCGCTGCTGGCTGTCCTGAACCTGAACCCACGACCGACGGCGGCACTGGCGGTGGCACTGTCTCTGGCGGTGGCTCCGGCGGCGGCAACGTCGGCGGTGGCGCTGGCGGCGGCAACGTCGGCGGTGGCGCTGGCGGTGGTTCGGTCGGCGGTGGCGCTGGCGGCGGTGACGTCGGCGGCGGTGCTG
>CALNBU010000739.1 GCA_937875615.1 uncultured Archangium sp. | reverse complement strand
CAGCAGCACCACCGTCCCGCCGGCGATGAGACCGAGCGCGATGCCGCGGTTGTTCGCGGGGGGCCGGTACTGAGAGACGTCCGGCGCGCTGTAGGTGCCCCCGGAGCTCTGCAGGTAGGGGTTCACCGGAGGCTCGACGGGCGCCGCGACCGGGGCGCGGGGCGCGGAGGCCACGGGCGCCGCCGGGAGGTCGAGCAACCCCGGCTCATCTGCAGGCGGAGGCGGCGCCGACGGGGCGGGCGGCTTGGCGATGGCGTCGAGCTCATCCTTCACCAGGGACGCGAGCGCTGACGCCGCCGAGGGCTTCCACCCACCGGCGTCCGGCTCTGCGGAGGAGGCCGTCAGCGGGACCTGGACCTCCGACTGGACGGTCTGCACCACCCCGCCAGAGCTGAAGGCCGACTGCACCGGCACGCTCACCACCGCCGGCGTGCTCCCGTGCGTAATGGTCGCGGCGGCCGCGACGATGACCGGCTTCGGAGGCTTGGGCGCCAGCACCGACGCCAACGACTTCACGGTGCTCACCGGAATCCAGTCGTCGAAGCCGGCGCGCCAGCAGAGCGAGTCCGGGCTGATCTCGCCCTCGTCCCAGTGCTTCTTCACCTGATCGAGCGACAGCGGGCCGGTCTGCGCCTCGTTGATCGCCACATACCAGTCGGTCTGCGGCACCTCTCCGGGCTCTTCGTCACCGGGCGACGGCTCGTCGTCAGAGGCGCCCGACTCCGCCGCCAGCTTCCGCAGGCTGTCGGTGTCGATGACGCGCGTGGAGTCGATGCCCTCGCCCTCGTCTTCATCAGCCGTCGCCGTCGGGTTGGGGCCGGTCTTCAACACCTGGTCGAAGACCGCGCCGATCTCGTCTTCGTCCGCACCGAAGAAGCTGTCACCCGTCGGCCCGTCGCTCTTCTGCTGCGGCATCAACTGCGTGGCGTCGTCGCCAGAGAACGCGGCGGCGTTGCCCGTCAGCGACGACTGCATCACCTGGGTGGCGATCACGTCGTCGGGATCGTTGGAGTGCGTCGACGGACCGTGCTTCCCCGCGTCGGTCCGCTTGACGAGAATGACATAGCCGCACTTGCGGCAACGGACCTTGACGCCCTTCGGTCCGACCTTCTCGTCATTGATCATGTACTGCGCGCGGCAGCTCTCACAGACGAAGCGCATTTCGGGAACGTTTCCAGTCGCATCAAGACGATGCGTGCAACTTGTTGAAAAGCTTAAGTTTGAAGCCCCGACGGGTCAAGACAACGACGTCGCCGGTCACACGAGGGTTCCAGACAACTGCGAACCGGTCCAAATCACCTGCGAATCTGCACCTCGACGTTGGTGCCCACCGCGGTGCGAAGCGCGCGGAGATCATCTCCGAGCGCGAACACCATCAGATCCCGGATCTTGCTCCGCGGCTGGACGCGGAAGCTGGCTCCGGTCTCCGCCATCACCATACGCTTGACCGGCTCGATCTCTCCAGCGGCGAAGGCGCCGGCCCGGGTGGCGGTCAGCTCCACCCCCTCGAGGAAATTGCGCAGATCGTTGGGCGTGGCGACCTTCACGTACTCCCGCGTCACCCGCGCCAGCGCGTCCCGGGCCGGCGCCGAGAGGTGCTTTTCGAGCTGCTTGCGTTCAGTGTCGATGGCCCGCAGGTCGGCGCTGAACCGGAAGCGGTCCACGGAGAGGCTGATGGCCGCCTGCAGCACCGCCTCCAGGCGCTCCGCCGACAGTCGCTGCGTGAGCGCCAGCTCGGGGCGCAGCAGGGTCATGGTGCGCGCCAGGAGGTAATAGACCTCGCGCTGACCTGTCTCGCTGAAGAAGCGGCCGCCAAAGCGCAGCGCCACCGGATCAGTCTGGAGGATGTCGACCCCCACCATGGGATCCGGCGCGGGGTCATTGGTGCGCTTGTTCATGCGCTCGCGCGTCCCCACCAGGAACGGCGAGAACACCTGCACCTGCTCCATGCCCAGCAGCCGCGACACCGTGCGGTAGTGGTGGAGCTGGTACTCCTGTGCGGTGGCCACGTCGATGAAGTGCTTCTTGGGCACGATGCCGTAGCGGGCGAACTCCTCCTTGTAGAGCACCCCCGCCTGCTCCGAGAGGATGGCCATCAGGTCGCTCAGCGGGCCGCGCACCTTGGGGTGGAAGAGGTGCTCGGTCCACAGCCGGTCGGTGAGCTGCCGCTGCGGCACCTCGCGCTTCTTGGCGTAGGGCGTGAGCTTGGCGAGGATCTCCTTCTCGCCCGCGCCGGGATCGCCGATGAGCCCCGCGGAGATCTGCGCCGCGAGGTACGCCGCGTCGTAGTCCTTCCGCTTCGCCGCCAGCTCCGCGAGCGCGGCGACGACCTTCCCGGGGTTGGTGGTCGAGGGGAGCGCGCGGCGCCACGCGTCCACCGCCTCCTGCTCGTAGCCCGGCTGCGTCTGCGCCAGGCCCGCGTAGAGCTCCTGCATCGCCCCGTCGTCGGGCAACCCGGCGGCCACCACCTTGTAGACCTGCACCGCCGCCTCGGGCGCCTTGAGCGCGTTGAGGTAGAGGTCTCCCAGCGCCTTCCAGAACTGCATGCGCACCGCGTGCGTGTCCGGGGTCTTGGGGACCCGGGCGATCATGCGCTTGTAGTTCTCGTCGAGCTGCTGCCACTTCTTGTCGCGGCCCAGCATCGACTCCAACGCGGAGAACGCATCGACGAAGCGCCAGTCGGCGTCGAGCGCGTTGTTGAAGCACTGCGCCGCCTTCTCGGGCTCGCCGAGCTCGTCGCGGTTGAGCTCGCCGAGCGCGAACCACACCCGCTTGGCCCGCTGCGCGTCCTGCTGGAGCTCCGGGACGGCGAGCATCCGCTCGAGCATGTCGGCGGCCTTCGCGCCCTGCCGCGTCTCGCGGTACAGCACGTAGAGGGCGTCCATCACGTCGAGCGCGTCCTGGCGGATGCGGTGCGCGG
>CALNBU010000738.1 GCA_937875615.1 uncultured Archangium sp. | reverse complement strand
GGTGGGGTACTCGCCGCTGCGCCGGTGGTAGTGGTGGAGCGTCTCACCGTTGGTAATCCAGTCGAGGCCCAGCAGGCCGTGGGCGGGGTCGAAGGCGTGGACGTGGGGCAGGTGCAGCGGGCTGTTGCGCGCGCGGCTGAGCGGCTCCACGCGCTCCAGAATCGAGCCCTCGCGCAGCACCCCCACGTTGCCGGGGCCGTCGGCGATTTTCACCAGCACCCGCTTGCGGCCCTCCTTCGTCTTGCAGATGACGGTGCGGTTCTTCGAGGGCGGCGGGTTGACGCTGCTCAGGTCACGCACCAGCCCGATGCCCGCGAGGCGGAGGTCAAGCTCGGCATCGGTCAGCGGCGCTCGCATGAAGAGGTGGGCGTGGGTGTCTGCACGGCCTTTGAGGCGGGCGCAAGCGCCGAAGTGGCGCTACATAGGGGCCGCCATGAAAGAGCTCGACATCAAAGCCACGCAGAAGCTGCTCAACCGCATCATGGAGTTCGAGTTGGCGGGGGTGGTCCGCTACACGCACTACTCGCTGATGGTGGCGGGGCCCAACCGCATCCCCATCGTGCAGTTCATGAAGCAGCAGGCCACCGAGTCGCTGCTGCACGCGCAGACGGCGGGGGAAATCCTGGTGGGTCTCGGCGGCCACCCCACGCTGTCCATCGCGGAGATTCCCGAGACGTACAAACACTCGGTGAAGGACATCCTCCAGGAGTCGCTCAACCACGAGCGGGCGGCCCTCGACATCTACAAGGCGCTGCTCGACGTGGTGGAGGACCGCTCGGTGTACCTCGAGGAGTTCGCCCGCACGCAGATTGCGCAGGAGGAGATGCACGGCCTCGAGGTGCGGAAGATGCTGCGCGACGTGGGCGTGAAGGACGACGCGCCGGGCTTCATCGTCGACCGCCCCGCGGCGAAGAAGAACAAGAAGAAGCGCAAGGTGGAGCGCTGAGCTGATGAGCCGCCTCGACACCATCGACTGCCACTACGTCGCGCCGGAGCTGGCGGCGGCCTACCTCCGGGAGGAGGGAGGCGAGGTGGCCTTCATCGAGGTCAACACCTCGCTGGCGGTGCCGCGGCTGCTGGAGGCGTTGCGCGCCGCCGGCCTCACGCCGGAGCAGGTGAAGTTCATCATCGTCACCCATGTGCACCTCGACCACGCCGGCGGCACCTCCGCGCTGCTCGCGCACTGCCCGAACGCCACGGTGTTGGCGCACCCGCGCGCGGCCCGGCACCTCATCGACCCCTCGCGGTTGGTGAAGAGCGCCCGGCAGGTCTACGGCGACGAGGCCTTCGACGCGCTCTACGGGACCATCGGCGCCATCGACGCGCAGCGCGTGCAGGCGCTCGAAGACGGCGAGACCCGCACGCTGGGCGGCGCCACGCTGCGCTTCCTCCACACCCGGGGCCACGCCAACCACCACTTCGTGGTCCACGATGAGTCGATGAACGTGGTCTTCACCGGTGACACCTTCGGGCTGGTGTACCCGCTGTTGCAGGGGCAGGGCCGCTTCGCCTTCCCCAGCACCTCACCCACCGACTTCGACGGCCGGGCGGCGCTCGAGTCGGTGCGCCGCATCATGGCGCTGAAGCCGGCGAGCGTGGCGCTCACCCACTTCGGGCGCTTCGAGGACGTAGGCGTCATCGGCGAGCAACTGGAGCGCGCGCTGGTCTTCTCCTCGCAGCTCTTCGAAGAGGGGCGGCAGAGTGGCGATGAACAGGGCACGCTCGAACAGCGCTTCCGCTGGCAGCTCGAGGCGGCGCTGCTGGAGCGCCTGGGCTTCACCCCGGACGCGCAGCAGAAGAAGCTGCTGCACTTCGACGTGGAGCTGAACGCGCAGGGCCTGGCCTTCGCCGCGGTGAAGGCCCGCGGCTGACGTCGCCGCTACGGCGGCAGGCAGGTCACCAGCATCAACCCGCACAGGTCGGCGCCGGGCTCGTCGCTGAGCGCGGCCAGCGCGAGCTGCGTGAGCGCCCGCTCGGTCTTCTTGGTCTTCCAGTGGGCCGCCAGCGCGGCGTACAGCCGCGAGGCCTTGCCGCCCGGCCACGCGACCGCGAAGGCCGCGCCCTGCGCAAACTGTCCGTCGTAGGTCAACGCTCCGGGGAAGAAGAGCCGGCTCCCCTCGTGCACGGAGGCCTCTCCGCCGTCGTCGAACTGCTGCAGGCTGTCACCCTTGAGGCCGCGGGGACCGAGCGCCAGCGGCTGCTTCCACCCGTGCCGCCAGTACTTCACGCGCTCGTGCTCGTCGAAGAGCTGCACCACGGCCGCGCGCCGGTCGGGCGCCGCTGCGGGCCCCATGGCCGCCAACGCGTCGCGGCCCGCCCGGCGCGGGTTCTCGTTGTCGCCGTGTTCGCCGTCGAGGAGCGTGGTGACGGCGCCGAGCGCGCGCTCGACCTCGTCGGGCGCCGGTGCACCCGAGAGCCACACCAGCGCGTGCCGGTCGCGTTCGAGCGGCCGCAACGTCAGGGCGTCTCCCGCCCGCGCGAAGCACGTCACCTCGTAGCGGCGGGTGCGGAAGGTCTTGAGCTCGCAGGTCGCCGGCAGCGCCGTCACCGCCGGTGGAGGCACCGCGCGCACCGCGGCCACGCGCACGTCGCCCACCGGCGAGGGCGTCGCGCGGCGCTGCTTCTGGAACTCCGCCCAGAAGCCGTTCTTCGCCAACGTCACCACGCGCAGCGGCGCCTCGCCCAGCTGGGCGTTGGCCACCTCCAGCAGCACCCGCGCGCCGTCGGAGTGGCCGCGCATTCCCCGCCCCATGAACCCGGCGCTGGGAATCAGCACCAGGTCGGCGGCGGCCAGCTGCACCGCGCGGGAGTTCGAGAAGTGGTCGGCCGTCTCGCGGAGCATCTTGCGCTCCAGCGCCGGGTGGTGTCCGTCGAGCGAAATGGAGCGGCCCTCTTCACTCGACGCCCACAGCACCGAGTGCCCGGTGCCGGCGAGGTAGGCGGTCACCTTCATGTGCCGGGGCTCGAACAGCACCACCGTGCACTCCAGCCGGTGGTCGAAGGGCGTCGCGCACAGCGCCTCCAGCGCGAGGTTGGCCGCCAGCCCGGGGTCGCCGTCTTCTTCGAGCGAGCTCTTCAGGGCGGCGAAGGCCTCGTCGAGCTGGTGCGCCACCGGGCGCCCGTCGCGGTCCACGACGCGCAGGGCGACGAAGGCGAAGCGCTCGGAGGCCAGCTCCAGCCCCGCGAAGCGCTCCGGCACCGCCTGCGGCACGCGCTGCTCGATGACCGAGAGCTCGAAGCGCGGCGACACCTTCGCCCAGAGCGTGGCGTCGGGCTCCGGGTAGGGTGCCTCGTCGTCTTCGTGGGTCTGCGTCTGGGCGCGCTGCGGGTGCCGGGTGGAGATGCGCTCCGCCTCGATGACCAGCGGCGCGTTGCAGTACGCGCAGGTGACGCGCGCGGCGCCCTCGGGCACCGGGAGCGGCGCGCCGCAGGAGGGACAGTGGGGAGCCTGGATGCGCAGCACGCGCACAGCTTAGAGGGAGCGAGGCGCCCCCCGACAGGTGCGTCAGGGGACGAAGCGGCCCAACATGATGCGCGTGCGGTCGCCGGAGCTGGTCAGCAGGCCGCTGTGCTGCGACTCGCGGCCGAAGCGGTGCAGGCTGTCGTCGGACCACAGGTCGGGCTCCGCGATGGTCACCGTGGCGCCCTCGGCGAAGAAGAAGAGCGAGCTGGACCAGGCCTGGTCGGTCTGCGTCGCGTCGTGGCCCAGGCCCACCACCTCGGTGCCGTTGCGCGAGAAGTCCCAGATGGAGGCGTGAGGGACCCACCTGGAGGTTCCGGTGACGGCGTTGATGGTCAGCACGTCGGCGTCGGGGCCGTTGAAGAAGGACACCGCGCCGGCGCGGGTGGTCGGGGCCCAGGGCGTGAGAGGCGGGGTGTGCAGGTACCCCACGTCTCCGCGCGCCTCGAAGGGCACGCTGAGGTGGTCGAGGTGCGCGAGCCAGCCATCGGCGACGGGCTGGACCACCATCGGTTGACCGGGCGTGTACATGAGCGGATTGCCGGCGCGGGTGTCGGGCGTCGGCACCGGAACGCCATCGTCGGAGAGGAAGAGGCGACCACCGACGTCGCGCTCTCCGGCCCAGGCGCGGGTGGGGCTCAGCCAGCCGATGTTCACCCTGTCGGGGCTGCGGGCGAACTCCACCCGGGGCGCGGTGGGCGGGAGCGAGAGCAGCTCCGCCACGTACGCGCTCTCGTCGTCGGTCCAGGAGGTGAGGATGGCGCGGGTGCCGGTGGCGTTGGGGGTGAGCGTGTCGACGAAGCGCGGCATCGGGGTGGTGGCGCCGGTGCGGTTGTCGACGAGGAAGGTGGTCGAGGGGCCTCCCACGACGTCGATGGCGGTGAAGACCGGGAAGTCTGGCAGGTGCGCGTTCTCCAGCCAGAAGGCCGGCGCGGGAGGCGTGTCGACGTCGAGCAGCGCGGTGCCGTCGGGCGGCAGCACCCGCAGCTGGGAGCCCTGCCCCGCGTCGAGCGCCAGGCGCTGATGGACGAAGGGCCAGATGGAGTGGTTGGAGTCGTTGGCGCTCTCCAGCAGCGTGAACCAGCCGGTGTTGGTCAGCAGGTTGGCGGAGGTCCCGCCGTCGGCGAGCGACAGGTTGAAGACCCAGCGACCCCTGGAGAGCCACGCCAGCCGGGTGGTGACCGCGTCGGGCGCGGGGAAGCGCTCGGAGGTGGCGGCGGGCAGCGCGATGCGGTCGACGTGGCGCCGCGTGCTCTCTCCGCCGAAGAGCAGGGTGACGTGGTCGACGAAGAGAGCGGAGTCATCGCTGGCGAACTCCGCGGCGAGGGGAACGAGCACGTCGTCGTAGAGGAGGATGGCGTCGTAGACGAAGAGGTGCAGCTCCCGGGTCTGGAGGTCGAACAGCCAGACCTTCTCGGTGTTGCGCCAGAACACGTAGCGACCGCCCGGCGACACCGCCGCCTGCACCACGCCGCTGGAGCTGTCGTGCACCGCGAGCGGGAGCAGCTCGTTGGTGGCGAGGTTCAACAACATCAGCCGGTAGACGTTGCTGCCTCTCTCCCGGCTCTCGAAGAAGCGCACCACCTGCAGGCCGTGGGTGGGCGGCGCGTCGTCGCGCCACTCTTCGTACACCGTGTCGACCTCGACGTACCCCTGGGCGTTGGCGCAGGGCTGGCAGGTGTACAGGTCTCGCCACCAGGTCAGCGTGGCCAGCGGCAGGTCCACGGTCTCTCCTTCGCGGACGGTGAACTCCAGCAGCTTCTGGTTCGGGTAGTGGGGCGCGGCGCCGAAGAGGCTCCAGGTGCCGACGGGCACCGTCAGCGAGTACGCCCCGGCCACGTTGGCCGCGGCGCTGACCTGAGCGCCGGGCACCGTGAGCTGGATTTCGTTCGCCGGGCGCAGCCCCGCCGCGAAGGCGACGACGCCGCGCACCGTGCCGGTCTTCGCGGCGCTCAACGTCAGCTCCACGGGCGGGTTGTCTCCGCGCGCCACGTTGAGCGCGGCGGTGCCGCTGCGCTGTCCATCGCGCGCCACCACGGTGCGCGCGCCAGTCTCCACGCCGATGATGCTGAAGGCGCCCTGCGCGTCGGTGCGCGCGCCGTGGCCGGTGCCCGCCACCGTCACCTCGGCGTCGGCCACGGGGGCGCCGCCGGACGTCACCGTGCCCGCGAGGCGGCCCACCGGCGTCAGCCGCAGCTCCCCGACGTCGGTGTCCCGGGAGACGTCGATGCCCAGCGAGGCCCGGCCTTCGCGGGTGTCCGTCGCCTCGACGCTGAGCACCCAGGCGCCCGCGGGCAGGGCCTCGAAGGTGAAGGCGCCGCCGGCGCCGGTGGTGACCACGCTGGTGCGCGCGCCGGTGGCGGTGACGCTGAGGCCCGCGGCGTCGGCGCCATCGCTGAAGACCACGCGCCCGCTGACCCGGGTGGGGCCGGCCTGGCGGAAGGAGAGCGTCACCGGCGCGGAGTCTGCGCCGCCGCTCACCGACACCAGCGCGCTGCGGGTGCCCTCGACGGAGTCGGCCACCGTGGCCGTCACCAGGTAGTCGCCCGCCGCCAGGTTGCGCACGGTGAAGGTGCCGTCGGCCCCCGTCACGGCGGCGCCGCCCTGTTTTCCGTGGACCACCACCGGCACGCCCTCGGCGCTGCCGCCGGCGACGGTCACCGTCCCGACGATGTTCCCGGGGGAGGTGCAGCCGGCCAGCGCGCCGGCGAGGACCAACAAGGACAAGCTCATTCTGTTCATGGTGTCTCCCGAAGTGGAGCCTGGTCGCCCCGACACCGGCACAGCCTGCATCGCCGCGGCGACGGGACCAAGCGTAAAGGCCCGCGTGGCGAGGTGTTTTGGGCGCGTCGCTCAGGGGTGCTGGTGGAGCTGCGCGTACACGCCGCCGAGCGCCAGCAGCGCGTCGTGCGTGCCCTGCTCCACGACCGCATCGTGGTGCTGC
>CALNBU010000737.1 GCA_937875615.1 uncultured Archangium sp. | reverse complement strand
CGCGCGCGCGAGCGCCGCCGCGCAGGCTGTGCCGGTGAACCCTCCTCCGACGACGATGACGTCTTGCATCGGAGGCGCGCTGTAACGTGGCGCGTGGAGATTTGAAAGCTGGCTGCCCGGCCAGCGCCGGACACATGTCAACCTGACACGTGTCGGCCTGATTTTTTTGCGCGCGGGGACGCAAAGCGGTTACGCCGCGCCCATGTCTGTCGACCTCGACGCGCTGCTGGGCAAGACCAGCCGCACCTTCGCGCTGACGATTCCCATGCTGCCGGAGCCCACGCGCCGCGCGGTCTCGGTGGCGTACCTGCTCTTTCGCATCGCCGACACCTTCGAAGACGCCACCGACTGGCCCCGCGCCGAGCGCATCGCGGCGCTGCACGACTTCGCCGACGCGGTGGCGGCGCTCGACCTCCCCCGGCTGGAGGCGCTCACCACGAAGTGGATGGCCAGCCCGCCCTGCATCCACGAGGGCTACCTCGAGCTGCTCCAGGTGACGCCGGCGGTCGTGGCCCTGTTGAAGGACATGGCCCCCGGCGCGCGCGACATCCTCATCAAGCACGCGGTCCGCACCGCGCAGGGCATGGCCGAGGTGGTGTCGAAGGCCGACGCGCAGGGCCGCCTGCAGCTCGACTCGGTGAGCGACCTGCAGGCCTACTGCTACATCGTGGCCGGCATCGTGGGCGAGCTGCTGACCGACGTCTTCCTCCACGACTCGCCCCAGCTGGCCTCGGTGCGCGAGGCGCTGGTCGAGAACACCGTGGCCTTCGGTGAGGGGCTGCAGTTGGTGAACATCCTCAAGGACTCGGGCGACGACGCGAAGGAGGGCCGGGCCTACCTGCCCCGCGACGTGACCCGCGGCGAGGTGCTGGAGCTCGCGCAGCGCGACCTCGACGGGGCCAGCCGGTACATCGACGCGCTCCAGCGCGGCGGCGCGCCGTCGGGCTACCTGGGCTTCACCGGCCTCGCGGTGATGCTGGCCCGCGCCAGCCTCAAGGTGCTGGACGCGCAGGGCCCCGGCGCCAAGGTCTCCCGGCTCGAGGTGGTTCGGCTGATGGGCGAGCTGCGCGCCTCGCTTGCTTCCGGCGCGTCGATGTTGGAGGTCACCGCGTGATGCAGCTGCACAGCGACCCGCTCTCCGCCCCGATGCCTCCGCCGCTCTCTCCTGCGCACCCCGGGGTGCTGGAGGCGATGGAGCGCGCCGTAGAGAACCTCCAGCGGCTCCAGAGCGAGACCGGCAGCTGGCGCGGCGACTACGGCGGGCCGATGTTCCTGTTGCCCATGCACCTGGCGCTGTGCCACGCCACCGGGCGCCTGCCCGACGCGGCGAGCGCCGAGCGCATGAAGACGTACTTCTTCAACGTGCAGCGCGAAGACGGCTCGGTGGGGCTCCACGCGGAGGCCACCGAGGGCATGATGTTCACCACCGCGCTCTCCTACGTCTCGCTGCGCATCCTCGGCGCGAGCGCCGAGGAGCCGAGGGTGGCCCGCATGCGCGCGTGGATTGCGCGCAACGGCTCGCCGCTCACCTCGGCCTCCTGGGGGAAGTTCACGCTGTGCCTGCTGGGCCTCTACGAGTGGGACGGCATCCACCCCGTCTCGCCGGAGCTGTGGCTGCTGCCGAAGTCGGCGCCCATGAACCCCGGCCGCATGTGGTGCCACGCGCGCCAGGTGTACCTGCCCATGGCGTGGCTGTACGGCATGCGCGCCACCGCGCGCCCCGACGCGCTCATCCACGCCCTGCGTGAAGAGCTGTACGAGGGCCGCTGGAGCCGCATCGACTGGAAGGCGCACCGGGACACGGTGGCGAAGAGCGACGAGTACCGCGCGCCCACGCCGCAGCTCAAGGCGGTGAACGTGGCGCTCGACGCCGCCGAGGCCACCAGGGAATGCCGCCGCAATGGCGCCCGCCGAGGCCATGCCCATCAAGCCGCTGCGGAAGCGCGCGTTGGCCGAGTGTCTCGAGCACATCCAGTTCGAGGACGAGGTGACCTCGTACCTGGACATCGGGCCGGTGAACGCGGTGTTCAACGCCTTCGTCCACTTCTTCCGCGGCGCCGAGGGGCGGGCGGAGCTGGAGCGCAAGCTGGCCGCCAACGAGGCGTACCTCTGGGACGGCCACGACGGGCTCAAGTTTCAGGGCTACAACAGCGCCGAGCTGTGGGACACCGGCTTCGCGCTGCAGGCGCTGCTGGCCTCGCCCTTCGCGAACGACCCGCGCTTCGAGCCGATGCTGGCCCGGGCGCACGCCTTCGTGCGCGACAACCAGATTCTCGAGGACGTGCCCGAGGCCGAGGCGCACTACCGGCACGCCAGCCGCGGCGGGTGGCCCTTCAGCACCCGGCCGCACGGCTGGCCCATCACCGACTGCACCGCCGAGGGCTTCAAGTGCGCGCTGATGTTGGAGTCGCGCGACTACACGCCGGCCATTCCGCTCGACCTGCTGCGCGACTCGGTGCGCCTGCTGCTGTCGTGGCAGAACGAAGACGGCGGCTGGGCTAGCTACGAGCGCCAGCGCGCGGGCACCTGGCTGGAGGCCATCAACCCCAGTCAGGTGTTCGGCGACATCATGGTCGACACCTCCTTCGTGGAGTGCACCTCGGCGGCGGTGATGGCGCTGGTGAAGGCGAAGCGCCGCTTCCCCGGCGAGTTCGACGCGGACATCGACGCCGCGCTGGGTCGCGCGGAGCACTTCCTGCGCGGCCGGCAGCGGCCCGACGGCAGCTTCGAGGGCAGCTGGGGCGTGTGCTTCACCTACGGGGCCTTCTTCGCGGTGAGCGCGCTGGCGGCGCTGGGGCGCGGGCCGAGGGACCCTGCGGTGCACCGCGCCTGCGCCTTCCTGCTCGGCAAGCAGCGCGCCGACGGCTCGTGGGGCGAGGCGGGCGACACCTGCCGCACGCGGGTGTGGATGGAGGCCGAGCGCGGTCAGGTGGCGCAGTCGTCGTGGGCGCTGCTGGCGCTGGTGCGCGGCGGCTGTGACGACGCTGCTGCGTTGGAGCGGGCGGCGCGCTTCCTCGTGGGCCGTCAGGAGGCCGACGGCGCCTGGGCCCGGGAGCCGCTGGTGGGCGTCTTCAACCGCACCTGCCTCATCAACTACGACAACTACCGGCACTACTTTCCGCTGTGGGCGCTGGCGGAGTGGCACGCGCGGCAGGCGCGCTGACCTCAGCCTTCGACGGGCACCGGCTCCTCGCCGTAGCGCTCACCGAAGAGCGCGTCGTACTCCAGCGTCCACCACTCGCGCTCCAGCGCGCGCAGCGCGTCGGGCGCCTCGTCCAGAAGCTGGCCCTCGGCGTCGGCGAGGAGGTGCGGCGTGACGACGGGGTAGTGGCTGCGCACGTACTCCAGGAAGCCGGTGTAGGGCGTGTTGGGGAGCCCCGCCTCCTCCAGCACCAGCGGTCCGAGGAAGGTGGTGCCCAGCGAGCCCAGTTCGCGGCGACCCTCACGCACGTTGCTCCACACCACCAGCGGCACTTCGTAGAGGAAGCGTCGCCGCTCCAGCGCCAGGGCGTCCTTCCCGTCGAACTTGTCGGCCACGCCGGTCTGCTTGAGCGTCAACGGCAGCGAGGGGAGGTGGTCGCCGAAGAAGACCAGCACCGCCGGGCGGCCGCGGGTGCTGAGGTAGTCCACCAGGCGTCCCAGCTCGGCGTCGGCGCGGGAGATGGCGGCGACGTAGGTGCCCAGCTCGCCGCGCGCGGCGTCGTCGAAGGGGCCGTCGAAGCGCGCGGTGGCCTCCGGGTAGCGGTTGGGCTCGTAGGG
>CALNBU010000736.1 GCA_937875615.1 uncultured Archangium sp. | reverse complement strand
TCCAGAGCGACGGCCGGCTGCTGGTGTACGCGACCTTCCTGCGGCGGGGACAGCTCTACCGGCTCAACGTCGACGGCTCCCTCGACACCTCCTTCGGGACGGACGGCGTGCTGACGCTCGACGTGCGGGCGCCGCTCCTGTCGTTGACCTACGTGAGCAACCGCCTGGTCATCGACGGCGACCACGCCTGGCTGGCCGACATCAACGTGGTGAGCGACGCGCGCACCAACACCGTCCGGCAGTACCTGGGGCTGCTGAAGATTCCGCTGCCCTGAGCTTCAGGGTCGCGGCGGCCCGGCGTGTCGCGCCATGAAGCGGCCCACGTCGACGGGGGCCACCGCCAGCGCGCCGGTGACGCCGCCCATCATCGCGCCCACCACCCCCACCGCGGCCATGTCGGTGCCGGCGAAGTACAGCCCGGAGAGCGGCGCCTTCGGCCTCAGGTGCTTGTTGGTGTAGCGCTCCGGGGTGGGCGCCAGTCCGTAGATGGAGCCCTGCGCCGGGCGCGCGAAGTGCTCCGAGGACAGCGGGGTGGACAGCTCGGTCCAGGCCACCAGGGGCGCGAGGCCCGGCAGCCGCTCCAGCAGCTGCGCCAGCAACACCGCCTCGAGGTCTTTCTTGAAGCGCTCGTAGTCGTCGCCGCGGCGCCGCCAGCGCTGGTCCTTCCAGCGCTCGAAGAGGGCGTAGTCGACGAAGGTCACCACCTCGCCGGTGTGCAGCTCGCCCTGGAAGTGGGGGTCCTTGAGCGAGGGGAAGCTGACGTACAGCACGTGCGCGGGGCCCGGCTTCTCGCCCGGAGTGAGCGGCCAGACCTCCTGCTCGTGGCGCCAGGTGTCGTAGAACCACTGGTTCGCCGACGACGCGCCGGCCGCCCGGATGTCACCGCGGAAGCCGACGTAGAGGCAGACGTGCGCGGCCGAGGGCTGCAGGTGCTCCACGCTCTGCGCCCAGGGCGCCTGGCGGACGGGCTCGGGCAGCAGGTGGCGCACCGTCTGCCCGGCGCCGATGGCGCTCACCACCACCGGCGCCTCCAGCACCTCGCCGTTCTTGAGGCGGACGCCCGTCACCCGGTGCGCCTGGAGCTGCAGCGCCTGCACGTCGGCCACGATGCGGGTCCAGCCGCCGGCCTTCGCCACCGTGTCCAGCAGGGTGGTGGCGATGCGCGCCGAGCCGCCCACCGGGTAGAAGCCGCCGTAGAGGTAGTGCTTCACCACCAGCGCGTGCATCACGAAGGACGAGCGCGCGGGAGAGGTGCCGTAGTAGCCCCACTGGCCCGTCAGCACCGTCTTGAGGCGCTCGTCGTCGGTGAGCTCGTCGAGGAACGAGCGGGTGGTGCGCTCCAGGTAGGGCTTCACGCCGCGCAGCAGCATGGCGTCGGTGAAGAAGGCGGTGGTGCGCGGGAGCAGCCGCGCCGCGGTGTACGCCTGGAACTGCTTCACCGCGTCCTTGCAGAGGCGCAGGTAGGCGTCGATGGCGCCTGCCTCGGCGGGGAAGGCGGCCACCAGGTTGGCGCGGAACTTCTCTGGCGTGTCGGGGAAGTCGATGCGGAAGCCGTCGGGGAAGTGGAACTGGTCGTAGGCCTCGCCCAGCGACGCCCACTCCAGCGCGCCGTCGGTGAGGGCGTGCAGGATGCGCCCCGGCATCGACCGCAGCGTGACCTCGCCCACCGCGTGCACGCCCACGTCCCAGGTCCAGCCCTTGCGCGAGAAGGTGTGGGTGTAGCCGCCGGGCACGTAGTGCTGCTCCAGCACCAGCACCCGCCGCCCGGTCTTCGCCAGCAGCGCGGCGCAGGTCATGCCGCCCATGCCGGAGCCGATGACGATGACGTCGTACGGCCCGGGCGGGCTCTCCCGGCTCCACGGTCGGTCGCGCATGGCCCGGGAGCCTAGAGCATTCACCGCCCGCCACCGCCGTCGCGCGGCGGTGACGAAGAAAGCAGGCCCCGGGGTGGTCAGCGGAGGCCGGGGGTGGTAGGCGCCGCGGCTCGTCAGTTGAAAGGGGCCTTTCACATGAGCGAATTGCATCCGCGTTTCCGCATCCGTGCACCGCTGCGCTGCGACGGCATCGGCCGCCTCGACTGCGCCGAAGACGCGGAGTCCGGCGAGCGACTCGCGGTGCGCTGGCTCCCGCTGGAGGCCAACGGCGCGGTGGCGGTGCGGGCGGTGGAACAGCTCCCCGCGCACGCGGCGCTCCCGAAGGTGCGGCAGACCGGGCAGGTGGGCGCCGCGGCCTTCGCGGTGGTCGACTTCCCCCAGGGCGAGACGCTGGCGGCGCGCGGCCGGCTCTCTGAGGTGGAGCTGCTCCGGCTGGCCTCGCAGCTCTCCCAGGCGCTGGCGGCGCTGCACGCGCAGGGCGTGGTGCACGGAGAAATCAGCCCCGACTCGGTGCTGCTCACGGCCGACGGCCGCGCGGTGCTGTGGGACATCCCGCTGGTGGTGGCCAACCGGCTGACCGACCGCCGCGGCGAGAGCCGGTTGCTGCAGCAGCTCTCGAAGTCCGCGCCCTACCTCTCGCCCGAGCGCGCGCGCGGAGAGGGCGCCAGCTCCGAGGGCGACGTCTACGCGCTGGGCGCGATGCTGTGCGTGGCCGCGGGCGCGCCGCTGCCGTCCTACGCCACCACCCTGGGCCTGGTGCACCTGGTGGCCACCGGCGCCTGGGCGCCGCGAGTACCGGAGGGGTTGCCCGAGCGTCTGCGTGAGTCGCTGGGCCGCATGGTCTCGCCGGAGCCGGCGCGCCGGCCCGCTGCGCCTGAGGTGGCGACGGTGTTGGCGCAGCTGGGCACCGCGGCCACCGTGCCGGAGCTGCGCCTGCCGCAGGAGATTCTCGACGCGGCCGACGCGCTGCTGCGAGAGCAGGCCGAGGCCACCCGCGCGCCCTCCCGGGAAGT
>CALNBU010000735.1 GCA_937875615.1 uncultured Archangium sp. | reverse complement strand
CGCGGTGGCCCGCGCGCTGGCCACGCCCACCGCCGAGGTGGCGACGCAGGTCTGGCGCGGCCTGGTGCCGGTGGCCTGGGCGGCGGAGGGCCCGGCGCCGTCGCTCGCGCCGTCGGTGGGGCTGGCGCTGGCCTTCGTGGGCGCGATGGCGGTGCTCTCGGCGGTGTGGCTGCTGGGCCACGCGGTGAACGTGCTGGTGCTGGTCAGCCCCTGGGCGCCGGTCGACTGGGCGCTCAAGGGCGCGCGGGCCTTCTTCATCGTGGTCCTGCTGGTGGGCTCGTCGATGAGCCCCACGGTGGGGCTGGTCATCAGCGCGCTCTACGCGTTGGTGGCGCTGCTGGTGGCGGGCTGGACGCTCCGCCTGATGGTGTTCGGCACGGTCTTCACCAATGATCTCCTCTTCGCGCGGGAACCGGGCGACGGCGACGCGCGCTGCTTCTCGTCGGGCGCGCTGCAGGGCGTGGCGCCGCGCACCTGGGGCTGGCTGCGCGTCGACGGCGAGGGCGCGTCGTTCGTCTGGCGACCGTGGCTGGTGTTGCCGAAGCGCACGCTGAGGCTGCCCGCGGCGCCGCTGCAGCTCGAGCGCGGCCTGTTGAGCCTCACCCTGTCGGTGGAGGGCCGAACGCTGGTGAGGTTTCCTCCGCGCTACCGGGGCCACGCCGAGGCGCTCGCGGCGCAGCTCGGCGGGTTGCCGCTGAAGGAGGCGGCGGCGGTGCGGGGGTTGCGGGCGGTGCGCGCGTGGCTGTTCGAGCAGCCGCTCCCGGTGATCGAACTTCGCTGAACGAGGGAGCTTGCCGCATGGCCCCAAGTGAGGCACACCCGAGGGTGATGACGACCGTAAAGAAGCGGGACTTCCTCAAGTTCACCGACCTGTCGCTCGATGAACATCTCGGCCTCTTCCGCCGCGCGGCTCAGCTCAAGGAGGCGCGTCGGCAGCACCGCGTGGTGCGCACCATGGCCGGTCGTACCTTGACCATGATCTTCGAGAAGGCCTCGACGCGCACGCGGCTGTCCTTCGAGGCGGCGATGTTGCAGCTCGGCGGCTCGTGCATCGACCTCTCCGCGCAGAACTCGCAGATGTCGCGCGGCGAGCCGCTGGCCGACACCGCGCGGGTCACCGGCCGCTACTGCGACGTGGTGATGATGCGCACCTCGGCCGACGCGCGCATCGAGGAGTTCGCCGTGCACTGCGAGGTGCCGGTCATCAACGGGCTGACCGACGGCGGCCACCCGGTGCAGATCCTCACCGACCTCTTCACCATCGAAGAGAAGCTGGGCCCGGTGAAGGGCAAGACGCTGGCCTTCGTGGGGGACACCGGCAGCAACATGGGGCGGAGCTTCTCCCGCGCCACCTCGCTCTTCGGCTTCAAGCTCCGGCTGGCCTCTCCCGAGGGCTACCACCCGCCGTCCGAGGTGGTGGAGGAGGGCGCGCCGGGGGCGGTGCAGTTGCTGCGCGACCCGAAGGAGGCGGTGCGGGACGCCGACGTGGTCATCACCGACGTGTGGACTTCGATGGGGCAGGAGGCCGAGAGCGCGAAGCGGCTCAAGGAGCTCTCCAGCTACCAGGTGACGCCCGAGCTGATGAAGCTGGCCGCGCCGCACGCGCTCTTCCTGCACTGCCTGCCCGCGCACCGCGAAGAAGAGGTCACCGCGTCGGTCATCGACGGGCCGCAGTCGGTGGTGTGGGACGAGGCCGAGAACCGGCTGCACGTGCAGAAGGCGCTGCTGGAGTACCTGGTGCTCGAGAACGAAGAGCGCTGGTCCTACGGCGCGCGGTAGCGCTCCGCCACGTCAGGCGGGCGGCGCGCCGCGCCGGGAATTAGGAAGCGTCGCATGCGCCTGCTCCCGCTGCTGTTGTGGTCGACCGCCTGTGCCCACGTCAGGCCGGCCGACCCGATCCCGCCGCACGACTCGCTGACCATCGACTCGGCGGTGCTGGGAGAGGCGCGCGTCATCAACGTGGCGCTGCCTCCGGGCTACGACGGCGAGCGGCCCTTCGACGTGGTGTACATGCCCGACGGCGCGGTCGACGAAGACTTCCCGCACCTGGCCAACACCCTGGCGGCGCTGATGGCGGCGGGAGAGGTGCCGCCGGTGCTGCTGGTGGGCATCGCCAACACGCAGCGGCGGAGGGACCTCACCGGCCCCACCAGCGTGGCGAGCGACCGGGAGGTGGCGCCGGTGGTGGGGGGCTCCGCGGCCTTCCGGCGCTTTCTCCGGGAAGAGCTGCTGCCCACCATCGAGGCGCGCTACCGGGTGACGTCGCGGCGCAGCCTCATCGGCGAGTCGCTGGCCGGCCTGTTCGTGCTCGAGACCTTCTTCCTCGAGCCGGACCTCTTCACCGGCTACTCCGCGCACAGCCCCAGCCTGTGGTGGGACGACCACGCGCTGGTGCGGCGCGCGCCGGACCTGCTGGCGGCCCGGGGCGCCCGGGCGCAGGCGCTGTACCTCACCACGGGTGATGAGACGGACATCGGGCCCTTCACCGACGCGCTCGGGGCGCTGCTCACCGCCTCGGCGCCCGAGGGGCTTCGCTGGCGGTACGAGCCGAGGAAGCGCGAGCAGCACCACACCATCTTCCGCGCCACCACCGCCGCGGGTTTGCGCTGGATGCTGGCGCCGCCCGCGCCTCCGGGCGCCGTCGGCGGTCGGTAGCGTTCGTTCTGGCAGGCATGAGCGGGGCGCTGGAGACGGCTGGAGGGGCTAAAAACGGCTCACACCGGCTGACGTTCTTTGGTAAGCGCGCGCCGAACTTCCAAGCAGTCTCCCCCAAAGGAACACCGACGATGCAGATCCGCGCCGATGAAGTCAGCCGTATCCTCCGCGAACAGATCAAGGACTACGGCAAGCAGGTCACCGTCTCGGAGACCGGCACGGTCCTGACCATCGGCGACGGCATCGCCCGCGTCCATGGTCTCGACAACGCGCAGTCCGGCGAGCTGGTGGAGTTCGGCAACGGCACCC
>CALNBU010000734.1 GCA_937875615.1 uncultured Archangium sp. | reverse complement strand
CGAGGCGCACCGCGGTCTCGAGCTCCTGGCTGTTCATCATGAAGCCGCCGTCGCCGCACACCGCCATCACCCGGCGCCCGGGGTAGAGCAGGGCCGCGGCCATGGCCGAGGGGAGGCCCGCGCCCATGGTGGCCAGCGCGTTGTCGAGCAACAGCGTGTTGGCCATGCGGGTGCGGTAGTTCCGCGCGAACCAGATTTTGTACATGCCGTTGTCGAGCGCCAGCACGCCGTCTTCGGGCATCACCTCGCGCACGTCGTGCACCAGGCGCTGCGGCGTGAAGCGCGCCTCGGTGGCGCGGGCGCCGAGGCGGGCGAGGATGCCTTTGCGCAGCGGCAGCAGCGCGCCGGCGTTCGGCACCTGTCCCTCGACCCGGTCGGCCAGCAACCGGAGCGAGGTGCCGAGGTCGCCGATGAGCTCGGTCTGCGGGAAGTACACCTGCTCGACGTGCGCCGGCTGGTAGCCCACGTGGATGACCTGCGGCCCCGCGGGGCCCATGAAGAACGGCGGCTTCTCGATGGTGTCGTGGCCGATGGTGACGATGAGGTCGGCGCGCTCGATGGCCTCGTGCACGTAGTCGCGCTCGGACAGCGCGGCGGTGCCCAGGTACAGCTCCGAGCCTCCGGGCACGGTGCCCTTGCCCATCTGGGTGGTGAAGAAGGGGATGCGCGTGCGCAGCACGAAGCTGGCCAGCGCGTCGGCGCAGCGCGGCCGGGACGCCGCGGCGCCCAGCATCAACAGCGGCTTCTTCGCGGTGCGCAGCAAGGCGGCGGCGCGGTCGAGCGACTCGGCGCTGGCCACCGGGAGCGCGGCGGTGGAGGGCTTCACCAGGGGGACCGCCTCGCACTCGGCGCCGGCGATGTCCTCGGGGAGCTCCAGGTGCACCGGGCCCGGGCGCTCTTCGGTGGCCACGCGGAAGGCCTCCCGCACCAGGGTGGGAATCAACCCCGGAGCGACGACCTGCTGCGAGTGCTTG
Organism: uncultured Archangium sp.; assembly: GCA_937875615.1. GTDB lineage: Bacteria > Myxococcota > Myxococcia > Myxococcales > Myxococcaceae > Archangium_A. Next base: position 3,260 of record CALNBU010000734.1, on the reverse strand, counting down.
GTGAGGGGCCGCATGGCCGCCACCGTGTCCACCATCTGGAAGCGCGCCTGGCGGCTCGAGAGGATGCCCTTCTGCCCGGTAATCATCACCATGGGCATGGCGCCCAGCAGCGCGTAGGCCGCCCCGGTGGTGAGGTTGAGCGCGCCCGGCCCCAGGGTGGTGAGGCACACGCCCGGCCGACCGGTGAGCCGCCCCCAGGTGGCCGCCATGAAGGCCGCCGCCTGCTCGTGGCGCACCAGCACCAGTTGAATGGAGGAGTTCCTCAGCGACTCGACGAAGTCGAGGTTCTCTTCGCCGGGCAACCCGAAGATGCGGTCGACGCCCTCGTTCTCCAGCGCGGCGACGAACAGGTCAGAGCCCTTCATCGATGTCGGCGTCCTTTCGGGTGCTTCGGGGTGGTGCTTGACGGGGTAACCGCCAGCGGCGGCGTCGCGCCACCGCAAAGAGACGCGCACTTTGACGCGCTTCGCGCTGGCCTGCTACGGCGACGGCCCGTGCAGCGCATCAACCTCAAGAACTTCGACTTCGATGGCTTCGGGGCCGCGCTGGGCGCGTCGGGGTTGAATCGCACCGAGCACCTCAAGCTCTTCGCCGCCGTCTTCAACCACGGCGCTCAGCAGCTCGAGGCGCTCAAGCGCGCGCCGCAGGTGCGCGCGGCCACGCGCGACTGGGTGCAGGCCAACGGCGAGCTGCCGCGGCTGGAGGTGGTCGAGCGCCGCGCGGCCGACGACGGCTTCGTGAAGTACCTCTTCGAGTCGCCGCTGGGCGGGCGCTTCGAGGCGGTGCGCATCCCGCTGTTCGACACCAAGTACGTGGTGTGCATCTCCAGTCAGGTGGGCTGCGCGCTGGCCTGCGACTTCTGCATGACGGGCAAGCTGGGCTTCCAGCGCAACCTGGAGACCTGGGAAATCCTCGACCAGGTGCTGCGGGTCCGCGAGGAGGCCACGCGGCCGGTGCGCGGCGTGGTGTTCATGGGCATGGGCGAGCCGCTGCTCAACTACGCCAACACCACGCGCGCGGCCCGCGTCATGTGCCACCCCGCGGGGCTGGCCATCTCCGGCAAGAGCATCACCTTCTCCACCGCGGGCTGGGTGCCGGGCATCCGCAAGTACCGCGCGGACAGGTTGCCGTACCGGCTGGCCTTCTCCATCACCAGCGCCATTCCCCACAAGCGCGCGCAGGTGCTGCCGGTGGAGAAGACCTGGCCGCTGACGGACCTGGTGCGGGAGGTGCGCGCGTACGCGGAGGAGAGCGGCGCGCGGGCCATGCTGGCCTACGTGATGATTTCCGGGTTCAACGTGGGCCGCGAAGACGCCGAGGCGCTGCGCGACACCTTCGCCGGGGTGCCGGTGATGATTGACCTCATCGACGTGACGGACCCCACCGGGAAGTACCAGCCGCCTACGCCCGAGGAGCTGGCGGCCTTCCGCGACCACCTCCAGGTGGTGAAGGCGCCCATCGCGCGCCGGTACTCCGGGGGGAAAGACATCGACGCGGCCTGCGGCACGCTGGCGGCGACGCAGCGCGGAGGGGTGCTGCTGCCCGTCTCCGCTACCGCACCTTGAACTCGACGCGGCGATTCCTGGCCCGGCCCTCGTCGGTGGTGTTGCTCGCCACCGGGCGGTCCATCCCGTAGCCGACGAGCTCGAGGCGCCCGGCGTCGACGCCCCGGGAGACGAGGTGTCGCTTCACCGCGGCGGCGCGCGCCAGCGACAGCGGCCGGTTCGTCTCGGGGCCGCCGGTGTCGTCGGTGTGGCCCTCGATGGTCAGCCGCACGTCGGTCTTCTCGAGCACCTTCGCCACCGCGTCGAGGGCGGGGAGGCAGCGCGGCGCGAGGGTGGCGTCGCCGAGGGCGAAGCGCACGCCGTCGCGCACCAGCACCCGCTCGGTGGTCAGCTCCAGCAGCGCCGCCTCCTCGGGCGCGAGGGTGTCCACCGCCTGCTGCACCTTCGCCACCGACGCCGCCGCGCAGCCCCCGGCGGCGCCGAGCGTCAGCAGCAGCGCAACGCACCGCATCGGTGACATGAGGTGCGCTGCGCCTCGGCGCGCGCGCGGCGCGATTTCCGGAGCGTCGGGTGTTAGGTCGCGCGGCATGGAGACCGGACTCTTTCACGCGCACTCGGGCCTGCGGTACCTGTTGTTGCTGCTGGTGGCGGCGAACCTCGTGGTGCTGGTGGCCGGGTTGGCCATGAAGCAGCCCTTCGGCAAGCTGCACCGGATTCTCGGCGCCGCCTTCGCCGGCACCATGCACCTGCAGGTGGTGCTGGGCGTGGTGCTGGTGGCCCTGGGCCGCTACTACCCCGCGCTCATCGGGCACCTGGTGATGATGCTGCTGGCGGCGGTGCTGGCGCAGGTGCTGTTCTCGGTGAACCGGCGCAAGCCCACCCCGGGGCTGGTGCTGCCGCTGGTGGGGGTGGTGGGCGCGCTGGTGTTGATGTTCGGCGGGGTGATGGCCATCGGCCGCGGCCTGCTGAGCTCCACCGCCTTCTGACGCGCCCGGGTGTCGCCGCCGCACGTCGTGGCACCGCGCGGCCGGCGTCCGCTGTAGCGTTCGGGGCCATGCGTCGGCCGTGGTTGCTGTGTTCGTTGTTGCTGTGGGCCTGCCCGCCGGAGGCCATCCTGCCGGAGCCGCCGCATCTCCTCTGGAGCGCCGACGCGCAGTCGCTCGACAACCCCTTCCCCGACGAGCGGCTCTTCGAGGGCGGCGTGGCCCGCTTCCGGCGCGACTGGTATCGCCCGTTCTTCCCCGCCGAGCGCGAGAAGCCCGAGCTGCGCGGGTACATGAACAAGGTGGCGCGGCAGGCCGCGGAAGAAGTGCGCGCCTTCGGCAACTTCGGCACCACGTTGCTGCCGTCGAGCCATGCGCTCGACCCCGCCTCGCTGGACGGCTGCGCGCGGCGCCTGGTGCGAGAAGGGGACGGCTGGCGGATGCTGGAGGCGGACGTGCCGGTGGCCCACTCGAGCGCGCTGCTCACGCAGCACGGGCTGACCTACCCCGAGGGCTGGCCGGAGTTCATCGCCGTGCGGCCGCGGGTGCCGCTCCCCGAGGGGCGCGAGGGGCTGCTGGTGGTGCTGCGCGGTCCGAAGACGGTCGACGGCGAGGCGTTGGGCCGGGGCGCAGCGCACGCGGCGGCGCAGGCGCCCGACGCGGCGGCGCTGACGGCCCTGGGCGGCGTGCGCGCGGAAGACGTCATCTACTTCCAGCAGCTGCGCGCCGGCGAGGTCTCCGCGCCGCTCAAGAAGCTGGCGGCCTGGGCCGA
>CALNBU010000733.1 GCA_937875615.1 uncultured Archangium sp. | reverse complement strand
CGGAGCACGCCGCGCTGAGCGCCCGCGGCCTGGAGGCGCTGCGCGCGGGCCAGGTGGGGGTGGTGATTCTCGCCGGCGGCATGGCCACGCGCTTCGGTGGGGTGGTGAAGGCCTGCGTGCCGGTGTTGGGCGAGCGCACCTTCCTCGACCTCAAGCTGGCCGACGTGCGCGCGCGCGGCGCGAAGGTGCCGGTGTTCATCATGAGCAGCTTCGCCACCCACGAGGCGCTGTTGGAGGCGGTGCGCGGCCAACCCGACGTGCACGTGTTTCCCCAGTTCGTCTCGCTGCGGCTGACGCCGGACGGGGCGCTCTTCAAGGAGGCCGACGGCGAGGTGTCGCCCTACGCCACCGGCCACGGAGACCTGACGTTCGCGCTGGCCCGCGCGGGCCTGCTGAGCCGCTTCCTCGCGCAGGGCGGCGAGCTGCTGGTGATGTCCAACGTCGACAACCTCGGCGCGACGCTGGACCCGGCGGTGCTGGGCGCGCACCTGACGCGGGGCGCGGCGCTCACCGCGGAGGTGGTGCGCAAGCACCCCGGCGACAAGGGCGGCGCCCCGGCGCGCGTCGACGGCGTGCCGCAGATTGTGGAGGGCTTCCGCTTCCCGGCGGCCTTCGACCAGGACGCCATCTCCGTCTTCAACACCAACACCTTCGTGTTGAACGCGCGCGCGCTGGAGGCCGCGTTCACGCTGCCGTACTACCGCGTGGAGAAGAAGGTCGACGGCGCGTCGGTGGTGCAGTTCGAGCGCCTCGTCGGCGAGCTCTCAGCGTTCATTCCCACGGTATTCCTCGAGGTGCCGCGGGAGGGCGCGCTGTCGCGATTTCTCCCCGTGAAGGACCCCGCGGAGCTGCAGGCGAGGCTGCCCGACATCCAAAGCGTTACCGAATCGAAACGCCACGCGTCGGCCGCCGTCACCTGACCTGCCCGCTCGTCAGAATCATCGTGCTTTTACTGGCGCGCACTCTCCAACAAGGGGTAGCTATGCAGGTGAGGCGCCGCGCTCTGCAAGGGGCACGGTTGCCCCGAAGGCACTGCGTGCTCCCCCGACGCGCAGTGCCTTCGCTTTTTTCCCTCGCCCTCAGACCCGCAGTCGTCGCGCGAAGCTGGCGTCGTCGTAGAGCGAGAAGTGCACGTTGCCCAGGCTCAGCGCGGCGCCCCAGCGGAGCACGCGGCGCTCCCCCGCGCGCACCGTCTGGCCATCGACGACCACGCCGGCGTCCTTCATCGACTCCAGCTCCAGCCCGGCGGGGCCGAGGTGCAGCGAGACGTGGTGCCGGGAGACGGTGGCGTCGTTGATGATGAGGTCGCAGTCGGAGCCGCGGCCCACCTTGAGGTGACGGGGGACGCTGGCGCCGCCCAGGGCGAAGCACAGCGCGTCGCCCGACGTCGGCGCGCGGGTGGCGCCCGGAACGAGCGTGGTGATGGTGCCCGCGGCGGGCTGCCAGCTGCCGGGCTCCCACACCAGCCAGGGGCCGGCGTAGAGCTGTCGGAACTGGGTCTCTTGCGTCACCGAGCGCGCGGCCAGGAACGACAGCATGAAGGAGGGCACCGCCATGGCGTCGACGGCAGCTACGTCAACGCCGGGGTGCTGTCTCCGGGAAAGTGTCAGCCCCGGGTGAGCCGCCCGCCGCGGTAGTCGTCGATGGCCTGGCGGATTTCGGCGTCGGTGTTCATCACGAAGGGGCCCCAGCGGGCCACCGGCTCGTGCAGCGGGCGCCCGGCCAACAGCAGCGCGCGGCCGCCGAGGCCCTCCAGCCGCAGCGCCTCGCCGCCCGACAGCACCGCCAGTTGTCCCGAGCGCACCTCGCGGCCGCCGGCCTTCATCGCGCCCTGCGTGACGTAGAGGAAGGCGTTGTGTCCGGCGGGCAGCGTCAGCGCTTCGCTGGCGCCGGGTTGGAGCGTCACGTCGAGGAACAGCGGGTCGACGTCGATGCCCGACACCGGCCCGGTCTTCCCGTGCGCGGTGCCCGCCACCACGCGCACGCGGCCGCGCTCCAGCTCGACCTCGGGAATCTCCTGCGGCGCGATGTCCTGGTAGCGGGGCGCGATGAGCTTGCGCGTGGCCGGGAGGTTGACCCACAGCTGGAAGCCCCACATCAGCCCGCTCTCCTGCTTCGGCATCTCGGAGTGGATGATGCCCCGGCCGGCGGTCATCCACTGCGCGGAGCCCGGGCGCAGGCGCCCGCGGTTGCCCACCGAGTCTTCGTGCTCCATGGCGCCGTGCACCATGTAGGTCACCGTCTCGAAGCCGCGGTGCGGGTGCGAAGGAAAGCCGGCGAGGTAGTCGTTGGGGTCGTCGGTCTGGAACTCATCGAGCATCAGGAACGGGTCGAGCATCCGCAGGCCCTGGTGGCCGAGCGCGCGCGAGAGGCTCACGCCCGCGCCGTCGGTGGTGGGCTGGGCGTCGAACAGCTGCGACACCGCGCGCCCGGCGCCGGTGGCAGACTTCCGGGAGCAGGCCAGGAGCAGCGCCGCGCTGCCGAAGAGGACGTCTCTGCGCTTCATGGGTGGTGACTGTAACGCCGCGCTCCGTGTTCCGTTGGTGCAACGGGGCCGACGCCGTGTTCCGCGACGGGAACAGTGGCCTGGGCCTCCCGGGGCGGCTACAGGAGCCGCATGACCCCGACCGTCATCGACGACATCGAAACCCGCCGCGAAGGCGGCACGCTCCTCGTCCGCTTCGCCCGGGCCGCCAAGAAGAACGCGCTGACCCTGGCGATGTACGAGCGCCTCTGCACGGTGATGGAGGAGGCCGCCGCCGACCGCGAGGTGAAGGCGGTGGTGTTCTCCAGCACCAGCGAGACCTTCACCGCGGGCAACGACCTCGGCGACTTCATGCAGAGCCCGCCCACCGGCGAAGACGCGCCGGTGTTCCGGTTCCTCAAGGCGGTGCTGGCCTTCGAGAAGCCGCTGCTGGCGGCCGTCGACGGCAAGGGCGTGGGCATCGGGCTGACGCTGCTGCTGCACTGCGACTTCGTCTACGTCACCGAGCGCGCGTCGCTGGTGGCGCCCTTCGTCAACCTGGGGCTGGTGCCGGAGGCGGCGTCGTCGCTGTTGCTGCCCTCGCTGCTGGGCCACCGCCGCGCCGCCGAGGTGCTGATGCTGGGCGAGCCGATTTCAGGCCCGCGCGCCGTGGAGCTGGGGTTGGCCAACGCGGTGCTGCCGCCCGACGCGGTGGAGAAGACGGCGTTGGAGGTGGCGCGCGTGTTGAGCGAGAAGCCGCCCACGGCGCTCAAGCTGACCAAGGCGCTGTTGAAGGACCGCGCGGCCATCAGCCAGCGCATGCAGGAAGAGGGCAGACACTTCGTGGCGCAGCTCACCTCGCCCGAGGTGGCGGAGGCCATCACCGCCTTCTTCGAGAAGCGCAAGCCCGACTTCAGCAAGCTGTGAGGATGTTGAAGAATTGAGACAGAAGCCGCGCGCGGCGCAGGGTAACGGGCGCCGCATGGTCTCTGACTGGTTCGACCGGGTGCTGCCGGCGCTGCTGGTGCAGCGCTTCGACGACTTCCTCGCGGTGCGGGGCGACATCGGCTTTCGCGTGGGCGACGAGCGGTGGACGCTGTGCTTCGGCGACGTGGAGCGCCCGGTGCGGCGGGGCGGCTCCCGGGGCACGGTGTTGGAGCTGCGCTTCTCGGAGCGGGCCTTCGAGGCCTTCATCGCGGGCACGCTGGACATCCCGGCGGCGCGCGCGGGCGGAGAGCTGTCGGCGGTGGGCGAGGTGACGCTGTTGCAGACGCTGGCCACCTTCATGTCTCCGGTGCAGCGCGACAACCTCGGCTGGTCGACGAGCTGAAAGAAACTTCACCGAGTCGTGACTTGTCTCTCCCGGGCGCCGGGGAGTACCTGCGCTCTACCCTTCACGCAGGAGCACTCCATGCCTTCACGCATCGCCAAAGCCGACGTCAACCGGGTCCTCGAGGCCGCCGCCGCCCGCCTGCTGGAGGCGGGTGGAAGAGATGGGCGGGTCAGCCGCGCGGAGGTGGCGAAGGCGCTCGGGCAGCTCACCGGCACGGAGCAGAAGCTGGTCGACGTCTTCTTCCGGTTCGTCGACCACCGCGACTTCAAGGCGGGCGCGCAGGTGACGAAGGCCGACCTCGACCGCGCGGTGGCGTACGCGAAAGAGAAGCTGGTGGCGAAGTACGACCTCAACAACAACGGGTTGTCGCGCGCGGAGATTGAGAAGATGAGCCTCACCGGGCGGCTCGCGGTGCAGCTGGCGAAGGAGCTCAAGGCGGCGGCGCAGACGCCGACGAGCCCGGCGCTGGAGAACGGCACCTCGTTCCTCGAGTTCCGTGAAGCGCTGACCACGCCGGTCTCGAAGACCGCGGTCACCGAGGCCGGGCAGGTCGACGCGCTGCTGAAGAAGCAGCTCATCGCGGCGTGCCATCAGTCGTCGTACGAAGACGTGAAGACGCTGGCCGACGCGTTCGGCGCGGTCGACGAGGGTGAGTTCATCGTGCGCGAGGTGAAGGACCGGGCCACCGGCGAGCGCTACACCGTCATCGACTACGGCGCGGGCGACAGCACCTACGGCGCGGTCTTCAAGAAGGGCGAGGCGACGCCTCTCGCCGCCATTCACGACGGAGAAATCTCCCGGTTTTCGCAGGAGGGCTGAGTCGTCAGCCCAGCCGTCGCGCCTCGTCCAGCAGGCGGGCGCGCAGCGGCCCGTCGGCCTCGTCGGCGAGCCCGCGGAGGGTGCGCCCCAGCGCCGCGCGTTCGGCCTCGAGCGCTGAGACCCGCGCGGAGAGGGACCGCGTGGCGTCTTCGAGCTTGAGCGCCAGGACGCTCTGCAGCAGCTCCAGCTCGGTGCCCTTGTCGAAGGCCTCCGCCTCGCTGGAGCGCAGAGACTCCTCCAGCACGTGCAGCGCGGCCGACAGCGCGCGCCGCTCGGCGAGCACGCGCCGATGCGCCACCGCCTGGCGGACGCGCGCCACCACCAGCGCGATGCTCTCGAAGGGCTTGAGCAGGTAGTCGTCGACGCCCAGCTTCAGCGCCTCCAGCACCGAGTCCATGTTCGCGTAGCCGGTGATGACGATGCGGGCGCAGTCGGGTTGCCGCTCCGCCACCACCCGCAGCAGCTCCAGGCCGCTCTTCCCGGGGAGGTTCTTGTCGGCCACCACCGCGGCGAAGGTGTCGGTGTCCAGCAGGGCCAACGCCTCTTCGGCGCTGGCGGCGCTGCGCGTGGGCACGGCGGCCTTCTTGAAGCCCAGCGACAGCACCGTGAGAATCGGCGGCTCGTCGTCGACCAGCAGCACGGTGTCGGGCGCGGCGGCCATGCGGGCAGTCTGGGCCTTCGGGGTGCGCGGGGCAAGGTGCGCCCGACAACCTGCAGGTCTCGCGCAGGAAAGACGACGGCCCGCCGCATCGGGTGATGGGCGGGCCGAGGTGTGTCGCTCCGGTGGTGGGTTTACGGAGCGACGTAGTTCACGGTGAGCGCGTAGCTGCCGGCGGTGTAGCCGTTGACCGCGAGGTACACCTTGTTGGCGGTGGCCGGCACGGTGAGCGAGCAGGTCTCCGAGGCGCCGCTGACGTAGGGGCGGCAGTCGAAGGTGGTCAGCGTGGGCGCGCCGGCGAAGCGCACGTAGAGGTCCGGGTCGCCGCTGCCGGTCATGGTCACCGTCAGCGCGGTGCCGGGCAGCACGTCGATGGGCGAAATCTGCACCAGCTGGCTGCGGCTCACGTTGCCCGAGGCGGTGGCGGTGCGGGGCGTGCCCGGGTTCGCCGGCGGGGTGGTGGCGTTGGCGGTGTAGGTGACGTTGAGCGAGAAGGTCGAGGCGGTGTAGCCGTTGACCAGCACGAAGGCCTGGGTCTGCCCGGTGGGCACGGTCAGCTCACAGGACTCCGCGGAGCCGTTGAGGTACGGGCGGCAGTTGTAGGACGACGCGGTGGGGGCGGCCCCGAAGCGCACGTAGAGGTCGGCGTCGCCGCTGCCGCTCAGGGTGGCGGCGAAGGTGGTGCCGGCCTTGACCGCGAAGGGGCCGTAGGTGCGCGAGGCGCTCTGGGCCACCGACGCGGAGAAGGTCTCGGTGGTGGTGTCGCCGGTGGGCGGGGTGGTGGTGCCGCCCGGCGCGCCGTACAGCGCGGCCACGCCCTGCTTGTCGAGGGCGGTGAGGTTCATCACCGAGAAGCTGTTGGTGCCGTTGCACTGCGGGTAGTGCATCACCGAGCCCGAGTCGTAGGCCGTCAACGAGCGCCACTGGTTGTCCTCGAAGCAGGAGCCGGCCTCGGGGCGGGTGTGCTCGTGGCGGAAGCCCAGCACGTGACCCAGCTCGTGGCGCAGCACGCCCACCAGGCTGACGCCCGAGAAGATGGAGCTGTCGATGCTCAGCTGCCGGTAGCTGCGGGAGTCGGAGGGGAAGAAGGCCGCGGCGAGGTACTGGCCTCCGGCGTTCACCAGGCTCACGTTGAACAGCACGTTGTTGTTCGACGCGGTGCAGTTGGAGTCTTGCGCGGAGAGGTAGTCGAAGTTGACGTTGGCGGCGGCCTCCCAGGCGGCCGCGGCGTCGGCCATGGCCTGCACCACCTGCGCCTTGCGGGAGCCGAAGTTGCTCGACACGCAGTAGGTGAGCGCCAGCTTGCGGGTGTCGTTCCACTTGTCGTCGGCGTTGCCGACGCGGTTCACGATGAGCTGCCCTTCGGCGACGTTGAGGTCGTAGAACTCGCGCAGCAGCTTCTCGCTGGAGATGGGCGTGTCGCCGTCCACCAGGAAGCCGCCGGTCTCGGTCACCAGCACCCCGGCGCGGAACTGCTCCCAGCTGATGCCCGTCTGGGAGACCGTCTGCTCGTCGCCCAGGTCGCTCAGCACCGCGTCAGCCGCGCCGCAGGCCGTCAGCACCGTCATCACCGCAGTCAGCAAAACTCGCTTCACGTAGACTCCCTCGCTGCCTTCAGGCCCACCAGCCGTGCAGCGCGACGCCTCCCAAAGCATGGAGCTTGCCAACTCATAACTTCATGAAATTACATATGAATTCAGAGGTGGGACCTCCTCACCGGCAATCCATGTGGGTGTCTCTGACTTTTACAGGGCTGCGGGGTGAGTTCAGGAATTCAAGCCGGTTGAGAGATGGAGTGGGGTGGATCAGCCAATTTGTACGATTTGAGGACACTGACCTCGAAATGAACGATTCCAGAACGGTCACAACAGGGTGACGACCGCATTTGAGTCAGAAACAGTGACTGAATAGACCGAAACAAAACCCTGTGGGGAATACGGCGCTGGGGTGGTAGCGAAACCTTCCATGAACAAGAGAATCGTGCTGACGCTGTTGGTGCTGAGTGGGTGCCCCAAGCGACAGGAGGCCGCGGAGCCGGAGCAGGCGCCGCAGCCCGAGGCCGCGCCGAAGACGTACACGGCCGTCACCCGCGGTGACTTCAACCTCCGCGCGGCGGAGCGCTTCGAGCCGCTCTTCTGGCGCGCCGACAGCAACCAGAACGGCGCCCTCGACCCCGACGAGCTGGTGGTGCTCATCGGCCCCTGGGCCGCGAAGCGCGCGGACTGGGTCGACGGCCAGGGCTTCACCGCCCGCTTCGACGCCGTCTATGACGCGCTGAGCGCGCCGATGGAGGCGAAGACGCCGCGCCAGAAGCTGCTCCAGGACGAACTGGCGCAGGGGCGCACCACGCTGGTGGAGACGGCCACCGCCGCCTTCACCGAGGCCGACAAGAAGGCCTTCCCCCACTTCGTGCGCGCCGCGGCGTTCATCGAGACGCTCTACGCGAAGCAGCACGGCACCGACGCGCTGGCGGCGAAGCTGCCGGCCGACGACGTGCGCGCCCGCGCGGTTTTCCACCGCAACCAGTCGGCCTTCTGTGTGGCGCCCAAGACCGAGAAGGACAGCGCCGTCGTTCTGCGCGGTGCTCGAGAAGGAGAAGAACAAGAAGGACCTGATGGACCACTTCTCGGTGGTGGTGGAGGATGGCAAGGGCTTCAAGGCCGTGCCCTACACCGAGGCCTGGAAGGCCGAGATGGAGGCGGTGGCGGTGGAGCTGGAGGCCGCGGCCGCGGTGCTGGGCGACGACGAGGCCGCCTTCAAGACCTACCTGCGCGCCGCCGCGGGCTCGTTCCGCAGCAACGACTGGGAGCCCGCCAACGAGGCCTGGGTGGCCATGGGGCCCACCAACAGCAAGTGGTACCTCCGCGTGGCGCCCGACGAGGTGTACCACGACCCCTGCGCGTGGAAGGCCGGCTTCGCGCTGCAGCTCGCGCGCATCAACCCCGAGTCCATCGCCTGGCAGCAGAAGTTGGAGCCGGTGAAGGGCGAGATGGAGAAGCAGCTCGCGGCCTTCGCCGGCGCGCCCTACAAGGCGCGCAACGTCGCCTTCAAGCTGCCCGACTTCATCGACGTGGCGCTCAACGCCGCCGACCAGCGCAACCCGCACGGGGCCACCATCGGCCAGTCGCTCCCCAACTGGGGCAAGGTCTCGGAGAAGGGCGGCCGCACCGTGGTGATGACCAACCTCTACACCGACGCCGACAGCCGGCAGACGCTGTCTGACCAGGCGGCCTCGCTGTTCTGCCGCGCCACCTTCGAGGGCTTCACCACCGAGCCCGCGGCCGCGCTGCTCTCGGTGGTGCTGCACGAGGCCTCGCACAACCTGGGCCCGTCACACGACTACGCGGTGAAGGGAAAGACCGACGACGTCATCTTCGGCGGCCCGCTGGCCTCGACCATGGAGGAGCTCAAGGCGCAGACCTCGGCGCTCTTCTTCACCTGGTGGCTGGTCGAGAAGGGACTGCTGACCGAGGCCGAGGCGAAGCACGCCACGCTGCGCGACGTGGCCTGGGCCTTCGGCCACGTCAGCCGCGGCATGTACGACAGCGAAGGTCGCGCCCGCCCCTACTCGCACCTCGCGTCCATCCAGCTGGGCCACATGTTCAAGGAAGGCGTGCTCACCTGGAAGGCCGATGAGCAGGCCGCCAACGGAAGCGACACCGGCTGCTTCGAGGTCGACGTGGCGAAGTGGAAGCCCGCGGTGAACACGCTGACCGCGCGGGTGCTGCAGGCCAAGGGCCGCGGCGACCGCAAGGCCGCGGAAGACATGAAGGCCACCTTCGTCGACGCGAAGGACACCTGGGCCGGCCTGCGCGTCACCATCGCCGAGCGCTGGCTGCGCGCGCCCAAGGCCACCTTCGTCTACGCGGTGAAGGAGTAAGCGCGTAAGAAGCGACGCCCATGCGCACGCTGCTCGCCGGCCTCGTCGTCCTCGCTCTCGCCATCGGTGTCACCGAGTACCAGCGGCGCGAGGGCGCCGCGACGCTCGAGGCGCCGGAGTCCGGTGAGGCCGGGAAGCCCGACAAGCCGGCGCTGCCGAAGCCGGTGGCGAAGCTGCTGGAGACCGACGCGCCGGGCACCGACGCGCCGGCGCGCGACGCGGCGCTGGCGGCGCTGCTGACCCAGCCCGAGGGCGACGGACCCTTCGCCACGCTGGCGGCGGGCACCTTCGAGGCGCGGGAGCTGCGCGGCGGCTTCGGCGCGGCGCTGTTCGTCATCGAGGCCGGCGGGAAGGCCGGCGTGGTGCGCGCGGCGCCCG
>CALNBU010000732.1 GCA_937875615.1 uncultured Archangium sp. | reverse complement strand
AGGCGCACGCGCCCGCGCGCCTGCAGCTGGGTGGGGCCGCCCAGGTCGCGCGCGAAGATGTCGAGGTTGCTCTCGAGCTCCACGGAGCGGGCCCCCAGCTTCACCAGCTGGGTGGGCCGCAGCTGCCAGCCGCCGACCAGCACGCCGGCCGCGGGGGGCACGGGCGGGGTGAGATCTCCCGGCTGGGCGAACACCTCCCAGGTCATGCCGCCACCCGCGTACACCGCGAACGTCGGCGTCAGCTCGAAGCGTACGCCGCCCTGCGGCAGCAGCTGGAGGTGGTGGTAGCGCCGCGTCTCGGGCCGGGTGAGCTCCGATTCCACGTACACGTCGGCGTAGGGTCGGGGCAGGTACCACTTCGGCTCGCCGAAGATGCGGCGCACGTAGCCGAGGTTCCGCAGGGTCACCAGGTCGACGTTGTTCGCGATGCCGTTGGCGGTGCCGCCCAGCGGGACGGTGCGCACCATGCCGTAGCGCAGCCGCGCCGTGCTCTCGAGCGACCACGCGGGATGATCGCCGATGGCGCGGAACTCCGTCTCGCCCACCAGCGAGAGCGACTGACCGCGCGCCAGCTGGGTGTCGGTGAAGATGGCGGTGTCGGGGTTGGTGACGCTGACGTTGGTGAGATCGAGCTGCAGCCGGTAGGAGAGGGTCCAGCGGGAGCGCTCCGCCGGGTTGATGGGCTGCCGGAGGATGTCGCCCTCCCTCGCGACGCTGAGCCAGCGGGTGACCAGCTCGCGCACGGTGCTGGCGCCGGTCGCGGCGAAGGGCGGCGCCTCCTTCAGCTCGTCGGTCAGGCGGTCGGCGAGGAAGTCGGTGGTGACCAGCGCGTAGTGCTGGTTGGTGTCGATGGCGCGCCCGTTGATCTTCCAGCCGCTGTCCTCCTTCGCCGCGCCGCGCACGAAGAAGCTCTTCGCGCCGTCGGAGCCCAGCAGCGCCACCAGGGCCGAGCCCTTGAGCCGGGTGGTGCGCAGGGTGTTGTCGAAGGGCAGCATCTGCATCACGTCGAGCGGAGAGAGCGCGCCGCGGAGCGGCCACGGCGCGTTGGAGCTGACGGCGCCGGTGTTGATGATGGCCACTTCGGCCCGGGTGTGCTCGCGCATCACGTCGAGCACGAAGGTGGCGGCGGTCTCGCGGTCCAGCTCCCTCTGCAGCCGGCCGCCGGCGAAGGGCGCTTCGTAGCGTCCGCAGAGCGCGTGGTTGAGGTCGCGCGCGAAGGCGGCCACCACCGGCGAAGGCGTGCCGAGCGTGGGGAGCTGCACGGTGTGGGCGTGGCCGTCGCCGAGCTCTACGGTGAGCACCTCCGCCGGCCGGGTGGCCACCAGCAGGGTGTTGCCGCTGGCCGTGAGCGCGGAGGTGAAGCGCGAGGAGAGCCCCGAGACGAAGAGCACATCGGGGCTGGAGGCGGCGTCGAGCTCCTTGAGGAGCTCGGTGGCGTCGTCGAGCTCGGTGCCGGTGGCGGGCGCGTACACCGCCACCACTCGGTTGGCGCCCAACGCCCGGGCCTGGCGGGTGGCCGCCGCGAGGGCGCCGGCGGGCGCGGTCAGGATCAGGCCCGGGTGGCGGCCCACCTCGCGCAGCGCGCCGGGGGAGATGGCGGCGATGAAGCCCACGCGGCCCTCCGGGGTGTCGATCATCAACGGCGGCTCGCTCCCGGTGACGACGGCGTCGCACAGCGCGCGGGTCTCGGCGCTGCAGGAGAGGTTGGTGAGCACGCTGCGCACCGCGCGCTCGTCCAGCGCGCGCGTCAGCTCGAGGAGTCGCTTGCGGTCGCCGGCGAGATCCCGGTGACCGAGGGCCCGGGCGCGGAAGCCCAGCGCCGCCACCGCCTCGGCCAGACGCACCACGTCGGTCTCGACCGCCAGCCGGCCGATGGCCGAGGTGCCCAGGAGGTCTCCCGTATCGAAGAGCGTGGGGGCGGCGCCCGGCGTGTCCATGGCGCCGGCCACGCGCGCGCTCAGGCGCTCGAAGGGCGACTCGGGAATGGGCTGCGCGCAGGTGTTGGCCGCGAAGCGACCGACCAGCGCGTGGCTGGCCGCCACCCGAAGCCGCGCCCCCGGCGCAGCGGTAGCCACCGGAGGCAGCTCGGTGTGCAGGGCGGGCTCTGGCGTGTCTTCTCCCAGGTCCTGGTCCACCTGGGCTGGCGCGGGCTCTGCGCCGGCGTCGCGCTCCTCGGGCTCCGGGGCGGCCCCGGCGTCGTCGAAGCGCGGCAGGCCGGTCCCGTCGGTGAGCGGTGGCAGCCCGCCGTCGGGGAGCATCACCAACTCAGGCGCGCCTGCGTCGGCGACGTCGGCGTCGGGCGCCTGGGCCAGGAGGGCGAGGAGGAAGAGGGGAGCGAGCACGACGGAGCCGTAGATAGCGCTCGTCACGCCCGGGCTGAACCCCTCAGGTGCGGAGCCAGAGCAGGCTGCTCAGGTAGAGGACGTACAGCGAGACGAAGAGCACCCCCTCTGCGCGCGACACGCGCCGTTGAGTGAGAAACACCGGCACGCAGAGCAGGGCCACGCCGGCGGAGAGGCCGAGGTCGATGTACAGCGAGGGGTCATCGAAGCGCACCCCGCCGGGCGCGATGAGGCAGGTCAACCCCAGGATGAGCAGGATGTTGTACGTGCTGCTGCCCAGCAGGTTGCCGACGGCGATGTCCCGCTCGCCTCGCAGGGTCCCCAGGAGCGTGCTCACCAGCTCGGGCGCGGAGGTGCCGATGGCCACCACGGTGAGCCCGATGATCGCGTCGGAGACCCCCAGCAGTCGCGCCAGGTCGACCACGCCCCGCACCATCACCTGCGCCCCACCCACCACCACCACCAAACCGAAGAGGAGCCAGCCGAGCGTCCGGCCGCGCCTGACCGGGCGCTGCTCGCCGAAGGCCTGCGCGAACTCCTCCTGCACCGCGGGGGGCTCCCGCTTCGAGACCCGCAGCAGCACCACCGTGTACACCACCGCCAGGGCCACCAGCGCCGCCCCCTCGAGCTGTGAGAGGTGCCCGTCGAGCGCCAGCAACACCAGCAGCACCGCGGAGAAGGCCATCATCGGCAGGTCGAGCTTGAGGCTCACCAGCTGCAGCGGCAGGGGAGAGATGGCGGCGCTGAGCCCGAGGATGAGGAGGAGGTTGACCAGGTTGGTGCCGGCGATGTTGCCCACCGCCAGGGTGCCGTTCCCCTGCACCGCGGCGGTGATGCCCACCGCGAGCTCCGGCGCGCTGGTGCCGATGGAGACGATGGTCAGGCCCACCACCATCGGGCGGAGGCCCATCGCGGTGGCGAGCACCGCGCCGCGGTCCATCACCACGTTCGAGCCCCACACCAGCAGGGCCAGCCCGACCACCGTCAGCGCGATGGGCAGCAGCATCGCTCACCCCCGACCGTGCGGCACCACCAGCACGTCTCCGCGCAGCTCGGCCACCACCCGCGTGGCCACGCTGCCCAGCAACAGCCCCGCGAGGCCGCTCCGGCCCTCGGTGCCCAGCACCGTCAGGTCGCTCTCGCCCGCGTCTTCGAGCTGTCGGAGCGCCCGCTCCGGCCGGCCGTACTCCAGCAGCACCGGCACCTGTCGGCCGGCGATGAAGGTGGCGGCCACGCCCTCGAGCTCTTCGCGGATGCGCGCCCGGGAGGCGTCGGGGTTGGCCGCGTGGGACTCGAAGGGCACCGTGAAGCCATGCAGCGCGCGCACCGAGGCCCGGGGCCAGAGCCGGAGCGCGGTGTCGAGCGCGGTGAGGGAGCCGGGCGAGAAGTCGGTGGCCACCAGCAGCTTCCGGTAGGCCGCGTGGGGGCGCCGCCGCACCACCAGCACCGGCACGCGGGTCTGCCGCAGCAGCTGCTCGACGGTGTTGCCGACGAAGAAGCGGCCCAGGGGCTCGTCGCGCGCCACGCCGGTGAGGACCAGCTCACACTGCAGCGCCTCGGCGGTGCGGCCGACCAGCGCCGCCGCGCCCTCGCGCGCCACCACCACCCGGACCGGGAGCGCCTGTGCGTTCAGGTCCTCGCGCAGGCGTCGCTGGGCCAGCGCCTCGGCCTCCGCGTCGGGGGCGCCGTCGCCCAGGGCGTGCACCACCACCAGCTCCGCGCTCCAGTCGCGAGCCAGCGCGACGGCGCGGTCGAGGGCGCGGTCGCAGCGCGGGCTGAGATCCGTGGCGAGGAGGATGCGTCGTCGAGGTGTTTCCATGCCGCTCCGGGTCAGCACATCGCGTGCCGGACTCGCTCCGGGAGCCGCGCCCAGCCGAGGGACGCATTTCCTGCGTCGAGGCAAATCTCCGCGAAATTCATGCGGGCCGGCTGGGCGCGTTCCCTCGCGAGCTGCGCGGCACGGGGCGTGCTTCTGCAGGGCTCACCTCACACCCACAGGAGACGAAGATGAAGCGACTGGACAAGAAGGTGGCGGTCATCACCGGCGCGGCGGGTGGCATC
>CALNBU010000731.1 GCA_937875615.1 uncultured Archangium sp. | reverse complement strand
CCCTGGGTGACCGGCGCCGACTGGTCGCCCCCTCGGTGCTGCGCAGCGACGTCCTCGCGGCACTGAACCGCGCGGTGCGCGGCGGGCTGCGCGGCGAGGAAACCGAGGAGCGCGAAGGTCAGCATGCCCACATGCCTAACCCGCGCAGGCTAGGTCGCGCCACCTTCGCGCAGCCGGGCCCACACCGCCGCGGAGGCCGCCTGCGCCGCGCTCGCCACCTCGTTCACGTCGAGCGCCAGCGCCTTGCGCTTCCACACCCGCCAGAGGCCGTCCACCATCACCGACTCCACCACCCGCGACGACAGCCCGTTCAACACGTGCGCCGCGAGCGTGGAGGCGTCGAGGACCGTGGGCGGGTGGTAGTCGAGCACCAGCAGGTCGGCCGCCGCGCCGGGCTCCAGCGGCCCCACCGGCACGCCGAAGGCCTCCGAGGCGAGCCGGTGGCCGTTGGAGATGAGGCGCAGCGTGTCGAGCGACTGGCCGGCGTCGGCGGTGCGCAGGCTCGCCATCTGGAGCTCGGCCCACAGGTCGAGCGGCAGCACGTCGGTGCCGAAGCACGCGCGCACGCCGAACTTGGCGACGGTGGCCCGACCAGTCTGCGAGAACATGTTCGAGCGCGCGGCGTGCGCCAGCCAGGTGCCGGTGGAGATGAGCGAAGAGAGCTCCGGCCACGACAGGTGCACGCCGTGCGAGAGCACCACCCGGTCGCCCACCAGCGACGCCCCCAACAGGCGCTCCACCGCGGCCACGCCGAACTGCGCGCGGCTCTGGGACTCTTCGAGCGGGTCCTCCGCGACGCGGGCGAGCAGGAGCAGCCCCGCCTTCTCCCGCGCGTCGCGCACGCCGTGCAGCGCGTCGATGGACAGGCCGCCCAACCCGCCCAACGCCAACGCGCCGCGGTAGCGCCCGCGCGCCCGCGCCGCGTAGTTGACGCACTCCTCCAACGCCTCCTCACGCGCCACCGCGCCCGCGCGGTCGCTCACCTCACACGACAACACCGCGCGCATGCCCGCGTGGTTGAGGCCGTGCGCCACCCGGGAGAGCGAGCCCGGGAGCGCGGCGCGCGCGAAGCTGGTGTCGAAGACGGTGGTGGTGCCGGAGAACAGGCCCTCGAGGGCGCCGGCGGTGGCCGCGGCCTCCAGCTCGTCGCCGGTGATGACGTCCTCCAGCGCCTGCCGCAGCGCGAGCTCACCCGCGTAGCCCGGCGCCGGGCGGGGCGCGCCTCGCAGCAGCGTCGCGTGGAGATGATGTTGAGCGGAGACCAGCCCGGGGAAGAGCACCCGCCCGGCGAGGTTGATGACCTCGTCACCGGGCCGGGGCTCGAGCGACGGCGCGCGCTCCACGATGCGGTCTCCATCCACGCGCACGTCTGCGAGCGCAACGCGGGCCGGCTCCACGTCAACCACCGTCGCGCCTTTGAGCAACGTTGCCACGAACATCGACACGGTACGCCAGCTCTCACGCGCTGGGAAAACTCTTCTGCCGCGCTTCCCACCCTCGCGCACACGCTGCTATGCGCACCCGCTGTGTCGAAGCGCGTCTCGTTCCTGTCCCTGGCGGCGTTCGCGCTCGTCACCTGCGCACTGCCCGACCCAGACGAGGCCCACACCCGAAGCGACGCCATCGTCGGCGGCACCGTGACGCACGGAGACCCGGCGGTGGTGAGCCTGGTGGTGGCCCAGGGCAACTTCAACAGCGGCTCGTACTGCACCGGCACGCTCATCGGCCCCAAGACGGTGCTCACCGCCGCGCACTGCATCGAGGTGTACGGCGCGAACCAGCCCTACGCGGTGGCCTTCGGCACGGTGTCGACCCAGCCCGACCGCCTGGTGTCCGTGGCGCACCAGGTCCCGCACCCCGACTACCGCGACGTGGGAGGCGCGCCGCAGTGGGACTTCGGACTCCTGCAGCTGGCCCAGGCGGTGACCGACGTCGACCCCATTCCCCTCAACACCACCGCGATGAGCAACGCCCACGTCGGGCTGTCCATCCGCCACGTAGGCTTCGGCGTGACCTCCGCGGCGCAGCAGGGCGGGGGCACCCGCCGCGAGGTCACCTACAACGTGCGCTCGGTGACCCAGCTGCTCATCGAGTCCGGGGCCTCGGGGCGGCAGACGTGCAGCGGCGACTCCGGTGGCCCCGGCTTCATGACGCTGCCCGGCCAGACGGTGGAGCACGTGGTGGGCGTGGTGAGCTTCGGTGAAGAGAGCTGCACCTACGGCGGCTACGACGGCCGGGTGGACCGCGCGGCCACCTGGATTCAAACCACCATGGCCGCCTGGGA
>CALNBU010000730.1 GCA_937875615.1 uncultured Archangium sp. | reverse complement strand
CGGGGCTCTTCGAGGCCACCGCGCGCAGCAGGTTGAAGCCCCGCTCGTCCTGCAGCAGGTACAGCGCGGGGTCTTCCAGCGAGAGCCGCGAGAGCTTCACCGCGCGGCGCGGCAGCGCGCTCAGGTCGACGTCGGCCTCCACCAGCGGGAGCTGCGCCACCAGCTCGCCCTCCGGCGTGTACAGCTTCACGTCGCGCAGCACGAGGTGCGTCCCCCGCAGCTCGACGCGCCCGGCCTCGACGCGGCCCGCGATGGCCCCGTTGATGGCCTCCAGCGCCTGCCGGCGCAGCAGCGCCTCGCCCGCGTCGCTGGCCAGGAACCCCACCACCGCCGCGCCCCCGCCCACCAGCAACACCACCAGGGCCAGCAGCACCCATGGCCAGCGCCGCTTCTTGCGCGGGGCGCTCATCAGAAGGCCTCACCGATGGACAGGTGCGCGCTGCACAGGTTGTCGGGCAGGCCGGCGCCGGGCGCGGGCGTGGCGGCGTAGGAGTACGGCTCCCAGCCCGCGTACTGGCTGCCCAGCCCGAAGAAGCAGCCGGGCGCGCTCTGGTAGGCCTGCGTGTCGGCGCGGTCCACCACCTGCGAGCCGCCCACGAAGGGCAACCGGAACGCCAGGTCGATGCGAATGGGGCCCAGCGGGGTGCGGTAGCGCACGCCCAGCCCGATGGCCGTGTAGAAGGTCGAGAAGAAGTCCTGCTGGGCGAAGAGGTTGTTCACCGTGACGCTGCCCCAGTCGTTGAACAGCGCCAGCACCCAGTTCTCCGTGACGGACCAGCGCACCTCGAGCGAGGCCTCCACCAGACCGCTCCCGCCGACCGGCAGCGTCTTGCCCTTCGTCCAGTCGAGCTTCGCCACCCGCGGGCAGCCGAACTCCCCGGCGCACGACGGGTTCTCCGGCGGGTTGGGCTGGTAGGTCGGCACCGCGCGCAGCGGAGAGAGGCGCCGCGTCTGGAAGCCGCGCATGCCCGCCCCGCCCGAGAAGTAGCGCATGACGATGGGGGTCTCGTTGTCGGGCGCGAAGAGCGAGCCGGCCTTGAGGCGCGCGGCGATGGTGACCTGCTTCTCCGGGCCGAAGCTGATGTAGCCGCGGGCCTCCGGGGTGATGCGCGCGAAGGGGCGCACGGTGGTCGACTGCCACACGCCCGCCGACGCGTTGAGGCCCAGGTAGAAGCCCTCGCGCGGCTCGGCGCGGTTGTCGCGGCGGTCCCACTCCGCGGTGAGGTCGAAGTAGCCGATGACGCACACCTCGGGCTGCGTGGGGCACCCCAGCGCCGAGTTGGAGCCGGTCTCCTGCAACGTCAGCGGCGTGCGCAGCAGGAAGATGTTGGCGTTGAGCGACGGGAAGATGGTGACGTCCACCGCCGGGCGCCACACCACGCCCAGCTTCGGCTCGAAGGCGTCGTAGTCGAAGGCGTTGTCGAGGGTGCGGTTGATTTCCGCGCTGGCCTGCAGCGCCAGCGTGCGCAGCTCGAACAGCCGCGGCACCTCGTACTCGGCGAGGAAGCGCCACACCGGCCCCCACTTGGCCAGCGGCAGCCCGCGCACCACGTCAATCACGTTGGGCACGAAGGCCAGACCGAACTTCCCCTTCAACGTCAGGCGGTCGAGCATGCTGTTCTTGAAGACCAGCCGCGAGAGGCCGAGGTTGCGGTTGGTGTACTCGGCCACCACGCGCACCTCCTGCCTGATGAGGTCGCCGCCCAGCCCGCCGCCCAGGCGGAAGCTGCGGAACGGCGCCTCGCGGGTGTCGATGACGATGGGCAGCGTGGCGTGGGCGCGGTCGGGCAGCCCTCGGTTCACCTTCACGCCGGCGAAGACCCCCAGCTGGAAGACGCGGGCCTGCGCGCTCGACAGCGCCGACTCCGAGAAGAACGCTCCGGGCGGCAGGTCGGGCAACGCGGTGTCAGCGATGAGCCGCGCGGGCACCTGCGGGTTGGCGTCGGTGGCCACGAAAATCTTCCCGATGCGGTAGCGGGGCCCGGTGACGACCTCCAGGGTCAGCGTGACCCTGGAGCTCTCCACGTCGACCACCGCCTCGCCGGTGACGTTCGCCTCCGCGAAGCCGAACTCCCGCAGGCGGGAGCCCAGCAGCGCCTTCGCCCGCGCCCAGTCCTCTTCGAGGAAGATGTCGTCGCGCTGGAGCGGCAGCCTCCCGGTGACCGCCTCCCGCATGTCCGAAGACAGCGCCTCCAACCCGGTGATGGTGACGGCGTGGATGCGCGAGGGCTCGCCCTCCTGGAGCCGCACCAGCAGCTTCACCCAGTCCTTCCCCACCGGCAGCACCTCCTCTTCGAGGATGCGCGCCTGGTAGAAGCCGCGCGCCTCGTAGAAGCGCTCGATGCGGCGGAGGTCGGCCTGCCACGTGAGCGGGTCGAACCACTCGGGCCCCAGAATCCACGGCGCGAGGTACGAAATCCACGACGACTCGGTGGTGACGATGCTGTCCTTGATGGCGCTCTCGGAGAGCTGCCGGGTCCCCTCGATGCGGAAGTCGTCAATCTTCCGGGCGTCGGGCGAAGGCCGCACCGCCGCGCAGCCAGCGAGGACCGTCACCAGAACCAGGCATGTGCTGCGCGCCGCGACCACGATGCGTCAAGCTTCTACCGGCTTCACCGGGGTGCGCCAGCCTCCTCACCCTCTCCACCAACGTCGCACGGTGCGACACCTTCAGAGCCGCTCCACCGTCCAGAAGAGCGCCACGCCGAGAATCACCGCCGAGCCCAGCGGGAACAGCACCCGCACGTAGGCGCGCCGCGCGCGCAGCCGCCACAGCACCGGCACCCCCAGCGCCACGATGACCAACTGGCCCGCCTCTACCCCGAGGTTGAAGCCCAGCACCGAGAGCCACAGCAGCGGCCCCTCCACGCCCAGGTCGCCGATGGCCGACACGAAGCCGAAGCCGTGGAGCAACCCGAGCGCGAAGGCCAGCGCCCAGCGCGCGTCGGGCGCGAAGGGCACCAGGTTGTTGAAGGCCGCCAGCGCCACCGAGAGCGCGATGGCCAGCTCCACCTGGCGCGCGTCGGGCTGCAGCACCCCGAAGGCCGCCAGCGCCAGGGTGATGGAGTGCGCCACGGTGAAGGCCGTCACCACCCGCACCACGTCGAGCAGCGCCGGGCGGAAGACCTCGCGCGGCGCCCAGGCCCCGTCTCGCCGGCGCAGCACCGAGGGCAGCAGCAGCGCGAAGAGGAAACAGAGGTGGTCCCAGCCGATGGCGATGTGATGCACCCCGTGGGTGAAGGCCACCGCCGCCTGCGCCAGCGCGCCGCGCTGCCCGAAGCGCACCTCGACCTCCTCCGCGCCGGGCGTCAGGGCGTCCCAGCGCGCGGCCCCCAACGAGAGCAGCACGCGGTGGTCCGGCGCGCGGTCGGACAGCAGGGCGTAGCGCACCCCAAGCGCCTCCACCCGCTGCGGGCACGTGGCCTGGAGCGGCAGCGCCACGTACGGCCCATCGGACTGCTCGACGGCGTGCAGCGCGCCGCAGCGCAGCGGGCACGGCGACGCCCCTTGACGCAGCCCCACCGCGGCCTGCACCACCTCGCACAGCGGCGGGCCGAGGGCCGCGCGACGCGCCTCCGTCAACCCGCGCTCCGGGTCGAAGGGGAAGAGCAGCGCCAGGTCGCGCAGCGAGAGCTCCAGCTGCCCGCCCACCTCGGCGCCCTCGGCGTGCAGCCGCCAGAAGGCGTCGCTGCCCCGGTGCGCGAGCGCCGGGAGCGCGGCCAGCGACAACCACAGCGCGAAGCCCAACCCGAGGCGTGGCGCTCGCCGGAGCGGTGCAGGTCCCGACACGCC
>CALNBU010000729.1 GCA_937875615.1 uncultured Archangium sp. | reverse complement strand
CGCCACGCCCGCCTGTGAGTCGGGGTTCACCACCAGGTTCGACAGCCACTTGCTCCAGGCCTCGAGCCGCACCAGGGCCTCGAACGGCAACGGCTGCTCGAGGCCCGCGATGATGGAGCCGCTGCGCTCGGCCTGCAGCCCCGGGTTCCCGTAGGTGGGGTCGAGCGCCAGCGCCGTGGACACCGGCTGCAGCACGTAGCCGCCGGACATCTTGAGCACCGTCAGGGTGGGCAACGTCACCGAGGCCGCCAGCCGCGCGTACTCCGTTTCATTGAGCACGCCGTCGCCATTGGTGTCGGCGGCGCGGAAGCGTTGCTCGCGGATCGCGTCGTACTGGGCGCGCGCGCCGCCCTCCACGGCCAGCGAGTTGGTGGGCCGCCAGGCGTGCTCCGCGTAGGCCGACAGCAGGTTCCGGGTGAAGGCGGGCCTGATGTTCAACACCGCCCGGTGCGCGTCGACGATGGGCTCGCGGGACCACGGCGCGATGGAGCGGTTGTCGGCCACGGTGCCGCTCAGCTGCGTGTCGCGCCACGCGTACTGCACGCCGGCGCTGAAGCGGTGCTGGGGGTTGAAGACGTATTTCAGGTCGCCGCGCAGCACCACGTCGTTGCGCAGCGCCGACGAGGTGAGGTCGATGACGCCCTGAGAGAAGAAGTCGCTCTGGTCGCGGAGGTAGGCGGCGGTGAACGACAGCTCGCTCTCGCCGTCGAGGTCGACCTCGTGTCGGACGCTGGCGATCTGCGCGTTGTTGGAGATCTTCAGGTCGCCCGCGAAGTTGACCAGCACCTCTTCTCCCGGCTTCACGATGAAGCCCAGGCCGTCGGAGGCCCAGGTGAAGGTGGCCATGGTGAGGTGGCGGCCCCGGCGCAGCGAGACGCGCGCGAAGGCCTCGGTGATGTCCGGCGCCACCACGTTCTCGCCGAAGAGCTTCACCGCCTTGAGCACCGCGAAGTAGGCCTCGAAGTAGCTGCGGCGGAAGCTGACCACCGCCGAGAGGCCGTCGATGAAGAGCGGCACGTCGACGCGGGCCTTGGCCGTCAGCATCGAGATGTCCACCACCGCCTTCACCCGCTTCACGTCGCCGCGCGCGTACTTGATGTCGAGCACCCCGGAGAGCGCGGGCTCGTAGCGCGCCGGCGCCGCGCCCGCATAGAAGTCCGCCGACTCTATGAGCAGCGGGTTGATGATGCTGGCGAAGCCGCCCAGGTGGTACGGGTTCGAGAGCGGCACGCCGTCGATGAAGATGATGGTCTCGTCGGGGCCGCCGCCGCGCACGAAGAAGTTGGCCAGCAGGTCCGGGTCGGCGGCCACGCCGGGGAGCTGCTGCACCACCCGCGAGATGTCTTCGAGCGCGCCGGGGGTGCGGTCGATGTCGGCCCTGGTCAGCGAGAAGTGGCTGACCTGCGGCGAGGTGTCGGCGTCGGGCACCGGCGGCAGCAGCCGGCTGCCCATGACGCGCGTCTCGTAGCCGCGGCCCTTCTTCAGCGCGTAGCGCACGCGCGTGGTCTGCCCTCCCCGGAACACCTCGGGGAAGCCCTTGAACTGGAAGCCCGGCGCGTCGACGGTCACCCAGGCGTCGCCCGGCGGCACCTCCTCGAAGGTGAGCGAGAACTTCCCCCCAGCGTCGGTGCGCGCCTCGCGCGCGCCCAGGTTCGGGGCCGACGCGATCGCCCGGGCCAGGGACTCGAAGAACTCGAGCTGCAGGTAGGCGGCCTGCCCGATGAAGGGTGCCGGCTCGGGGACGAGTTCGGTGAAGTCGACCCGGTCGAGCTGCGTCGGGG
>CALNBU010000728.1 GCA_937875615.1 uncultured Archangium sp. | reverse complement strand
CCGCCGAGGTGGTCGACGCGCTGGCGCGGCTCCAGGCCGGCGAGCGTACGCCGCTGCCGCCGGAGCTGCGCGCGCGCGGTCGGGAGCTGCTCAACGTCTTCATCGCCCACCACCTGGGCCGCCGGCTCAAGTCGGTGGACTTCATGGAGCAGGTGGGCACGGACTGACGCCGCGCACCCCGCCGCTCAGAAGTTGAAGGACGCCGTCACCTGGATGCGGAAGTTGAACTGCTCCTGCAACCGGAAGCGCCGCCCGACGCGGTCGACGCGGTAGTCGTAGTTGGGGTTGACCTCATCGACGGCCGCGACGTCGATGACGCCGTTGTTGTTGAGGTCCTTCCCGATGCGCTCGTTGGTGAGGAAGTGCTCGGTGTTGTACGAGAGCGCGGCGTAGGCGCGCAGGTTGATGAACTCCGCCGCCGAGCCGGTGATGCCCAGCTGGCCACCCACCTGCGCGTAGTCGGTGGTGTAGAGCAGCTTGCCCATGGGGTCCGACAGCTCGTTGTAGACGCGGCCCTCGGACACGTAGGTGAACCAGCCGCGGAGGTCGAAGCCGAAGCGCTGGAACTTGGCCTCGTCTTCGAAGGCGGTGATCTCCAGACCGAAGTTGGTGCCGCCGGTGTGCTGCGGCTGGTTGCCGGTGTCGGCGCGGACCCACGGGCCGCCCTGGCTGCTGCAGTTTCCGGGCTGGCTGAGGCGCGACGCGTCGGCGTCGTCGCAGTTCGAGTAGTAGCCCGGCCCGCGCCACGGCAGCGAGTACCAGATGCCCACGTAGGGCTCGAGGTACTTGTTGAGCCGCTTGGAGACGTGGGTGCTGAAGGTCCACCGGTGGATGCGGTCTCCGATGGCGCCGCGGTTGGTGGGAGAGGTGGCCACCGTGGGGTTGAGCAGCGAGGCGGTGGGCGCGGTGTAGTCGAAGCGCAGGTTCCAGGTCGGCTTGCTGGGGTCCTTCTTCTGAACGAAGGGGTTCCAGGCGATGCCGAAGGTGAAGTTGCCCAGGCCGGCGCGGTAGCTGCGCACGCTGGGGTCGACGGGGAAGAGCACGCCATCGCCGAGGCCGGGGTCTCCACACAGGGTGCCCGCGGGATCGAGCGTGCAGTTGCGGTAGAGGGTGCTGTTGGCGGCGCTGGTGCCTTCGGCGAAGGTCCACTCGCGGTCCTGCTGGAAGACGATGGGCACGCCCACATGGAGCTCGAGATCCTTGTAGAGGCCGATGTGCGCGTCGATGCCCAGCTGGGTCTGGATGTTCTGGTAGCGCAGCTCGGTCACGTCCTGCAGCGAGCCGTTCTGGTACCACTCGCGGGTAATGGTCGCCTGCTCCTGGAGCCGGTCGAAGGTGAACATCAGGAACATGCCGAAGGGGTCGTTCTCTTCGAACGACGACGCCACGCGCGTCAGCTCCGCGGCGCGCGCCGAGCACGCGAAGAGTGCGAGCAGGATCCCGAGGTGCTTCATCGGGTCGGAAGGTAGGTCGAAGGAAAGCGGGCGTCCATTCCCTTGACGTGGGCCTCGAAGGCGGCACGGGCCCCCTCGGGGAGCGTGTTTCGTCCGGTGGCGTGGGCCTCGAAGGGGTCGAGCACCTGGCTGCCCTTCATGAGCTGGTAGTGGAGGTGCGGCGCGAAGCTGCGGCCGGTGTTGCCGGACTGCGCGAAGACCTGGCCCTTCTTGAGCTTCTGGCCCACGGCCAGCGACTTCGGCAGCTCCGAGAGGTGGAGGTAGAGCGCGGTGCGGCCGCCGTTGAGCTCCCTCAGCTCCACCGAGTTGCCGTTGCCGCGGAAGTTCCAGTTCTTCCTCGAGACCACCGCGTCGAAGGTGGCCTTCACCGGGGTGCCGGAGGGCGCCTTGAAGTCGACGCCCTGGTGTCGCCGCCCGTCGCGCAGCAGCGAGGTGATCTGCTCATACGACTCGATGGGGCTGTCCACCAGGCGCTCCTCCAGCTCCTTGCCGTCGGGCAGGTAGAAGCGCGCGTGTGGCTCGCCGTCGGCCTTGAAGCGGTACGTCGCCAGCTCCCGGCCCAGCTTCTGGCTGTTGAAGCGCACCGCGTGCAGCAGCGGCTCCTGTCCGGTGCGCGTCTCGTAGATGGCGGAGAGCGTGTCGCCGCGCACCAGATCCTGCGGGACGCGCAGCCACCACACCAACGCGCGCGTCACCACCTGCGTCAGCGGTGCGCCGATCTCCTTGCCCTCGGAGGCGACGATGGCCGACTCCAGGGGCCCGGTGATGGTGACGGTCACCACCCGGAAGGGCGAGACCTCCGCTGGCTCCGGTGCGGGCGGCGGCGCTTCGGCCACGGCGGGGGGCGGCTCCGGAGGCGGCGGGGCCTCGGCGGGCGCCTTCTTCAACCAGAAGATGCCGCCCAGCAGCAGGCCCACCACGACCGCGGTGAGCGCGATGGGGACGATCGGCGCCTGCTTCGGCGGCGCACCCAGGGTGGGCATTTCGGGCATGGAAAGAAGCTCCTTGTGGAAGTCGGGGCGAGTCCTCCACGGTAGCGGCCTGGTCGGCGCTGGCGAGTTTTCTGCCACAGCGCTGTAGCGCGCTCAGTCTTCGGTGGCCGGCGACTCGTCGCGCAGCCCGAACTCCTTCATCTTGGTCTGCAGCGACTTGCGGCTGATCTGCAGGAGGCGCGCGGCGCGCGTGACGTTGCCGCCCGTCTCCTCCAGCTTCTTGACGATGAGGTCCCGCTCCAGCTCCGCGGCCTTCATGCGCACGATGTCCTTGAGGCCCACCTCGCCCACGGGGACGTCCAGCGTGCCCAGCGAGGCGGCGACCTGTGCCCCCGCCTGCACGCCCGCTCCCCCGCGCACCGGCTCCGGCAGGTCCTTCGCGGTGATGAGGGGGCCATCGGCGAAGAGCAGCACGCGCTCGATGAGGTTCTCCAGCTCGCGGATGTTGCCCGGCCACGCATACGCCTGGAGCAGCGCGAGCGCGTCGTCGGC
>CALNBU010000727.1 GCA_937875615.1 uncultured Archangium sp. | reverse complement strand
CGACGTCGCCGACCGGGTCGTCTTCCTCGATCAGGGCGTCATCGTCGAAGAGGGAGCGCCCGGCGAGGTGTTCGGCGCACCGAGGCATCCCCGCACACGCGAGTTCCTCGCGCGGTTCCGCGCCTGACCGGGGTGTGGCGCGGGGCGGGGTGCAGGCGGCACTCCACCACCCGCCGCGCCACTGGCCCCCACGAACTCCGCAGAATGTGACGAACTCCGCACCCGCCACCACCCGCCGCCACTCGGTCGCCAACCTCACCGCGGACGCATAGCCGCGCGGCCTAGCCTGAGCCCACGCCTCCCATCGATGCCCTGCTCACGACCTGGCGCGCCGACCCCGTGACGATCGCGGTGCTGGTCGGCGCGGCACTGGCGTACGCCCTCGGGATGCGCCGCGCGGCACGTCGGGGCACCTCGTGGCCCGCCCACCGCGCCGTGCTCTTCTACGCGCTCGGCCTCGGGTCGTACGCCGTCATCGAACTCGGCTTCCTCGGGACGTGGTCGGCGGAGCTCCGCTGGGCATTCGTCGCGCGGATCGCGCTGCTGCTCATGGCCGTGCCCGCCCTGATCGCCCTCGGACGCCCACTCGACCTCGCGCGCGCGGGGCTCTCGGTGACCGTGCTGGAGTCACACCATGGGCACGACCCGCGCTTCCGCGGCGAGCTCATCCACCCCCGCGGGGTCCGCGCGCTGCGCTCCCTGGGCCTCGAGTCCGCGCTGCTCCAGGGCGGGGCGGTGCCGGTGCAGGGCTTCGCGGTGACGCCCGGGCCGGGCCTCCGCACCGCGCTGCTGCCCTACCTCGAGCGCTGGGGCCAGGGCCTCGGCGTCGACCACCAGCGCATGGTGGCCTCGCTGCGCGAAGCGGTGCGCAGCCGCCCCGGCATCACCCTGCGTCAGGGAGAGCCGGTGGTCGACGTGCTGCGCGATGGCACGCGGGTGACGGGCGTGCGGCTCCGCAACGGAGAGACGCTGCACGCCGGGCTGGTCATCGGCGCCGACGGCCGGCAGTCGAAGGTGCGCGCGGCCCTCGGCCTGGAGGCCGACGTGAAGCTGCTCTCGTACTCGGTCATCGCCTCGGTGCAGGGCGCGCTGCTCCCGTGGCAGGGCTTCGGCCACGTCTTCCTCGGCGCGCCGGGCCCGGTGCTGGCGTACCCCTACGGCGACGGCCTGGTGCGCCTGTGCATCGACGTGCCGCTCGAGGCGCCGCGCGGCCGCGGCCCGATGTTGAAATGGGTCGAGCAGCACTACGCGGCGGCCATGCCCCAGCCGCTGCGCGACGCGGTGCTGAGTTCCCTCGCCGCGCACCCGCTGGAGGCCTGCGCCACCCACTCCGTCCACACCCGGGACTGCGTGACGCCGGGCGCGGCGCTGGTGGGCGACGCCGGCGGCTGCAGCCACCCGCTCACCGCCACCGGCATGACCGCGGCCATGAACGACGTGATGGAGCTGGCCCAGGCCCTGACCACGTACGGGCCGGGTGACCGCGCCCTCGAGGTGTACCAGCAGCGCCGCTACCGCTTCGTGCGGGCCCGCGAGGTCTTCACCGAGGCGCTCTACGACGTGTTCCGCGCCACCGACGCGGGCAGCGAGGCGCTGAAGGCCGGCACCTTCGAATACTGGCGTCGCAGCTCGGCCGCCCGCGCGCGCTCCATGGGCATCCTCTCGGGCGAGGACTCCCGGCGCCGCACCTTCGTCACCGAGTACGCCAAGGTGACGGGCCGCTCCGCGCTGCGCACCTGGAAGCAGCCGGCGCGCACCCGCGCGCTGCTCACCACCTCCTTCCTGCGCATCCGCCACACCGCCGTGCGCACCGCGGTGTCCTGGGCCCGGGAGCGCCGCGCCCCGCGCCGTGGGCCGGCCTGAGCATCCTTCACGCACCGCGGCAAATCGGCTCCCGCGTCGTTTTTACAGAACTTTGACGATCCGACCGTGAAGAGGCCGTGTACGGTGTGCGCCTCGTTCATTGGCTGCAATGCGTCCGGTCGCCCTCGCTTTCTTGTGCTCCATCTCGGCGGTGCCAGCGCTGGGAGCCATCTATGAGAACACCGTCGAGGTGGACGACGAAGAAGACCTCTTCGAGCTCCAGCAGAACGGCGACATCTCCGACGCCACCGCCGACACCCTGCTGGAGCTGCTGCGCGAAGGCGCCGACCTCAACTCCGCGTCGCGCGAGCGCCTCTACGACCTCCCGGGCCTGAGCTACGGCGACGTCGACGCCATCCTCGAGTACCGCGAGGCGAAGGGCCGCATCGAAGACCCCACCGAGCTGGTGGAGGCCGGCGCCATCACCGCCGAGCAGCTCCTGCAGATCGCGCCCTTCATCCGCATCGACGCGGCGCGGCCCACGCTGCCGGTCTCGGGCAAGCTGCGGCTGCAGTCGCGCTTCACCGCCGGCGACACCGTGCCGCCCCCGGCGCTGCTCTCCGCGCGCCTCAAGATGCCCTACGATCTCTCGGCGGGCGTCATGGCCTTCACCTCGCGCCGCCGTACCAGCCGCCCCGAGTACGACACCTTCAACGATTCGCTGGGCATCTCCAACTTCACCTACACCCCGCATCTCCCGCGCGTCTTCGCCATGTGGAGCCCCGGCAAGGCCAAGCTGGTGGTGGGCACGTACACCATCGGCTTCGCCGAGCGCCTGACGCTCGACACCACCCGCCGCATCGTGCCGCGCGGCATCTACCTCACCGACGACTTCCGGCGGCCGCCAGACCTCACCAGCACCTGCCGCATCACCAACGCCGACACCACCACCGACCCCAGCCTGGCCTGCGACGCCTCCGACGGGCTCAACCGCTACATCAGCCCCGACTACCAGTGGCGAGAGACCTTCCGCGGTGTGGCCGGGCAGATAGAAGACCTCAAGGTCGGCAAGGAGGCGTCGCTCTCGCTCTACGGCTTCGCCTCGTACCAGCAGCGGTCCATCTACCAGTACGAGATCTACGACCGCCGCTCGTGCGCCGACCCCAACGACGACAACAACGACGATTGCAAAGCCCCGCCGGTGTACATCAACGGCGGGCCGGGCACGCTCAAGTACACCTCGCTCAACAACCTCTTCGACGAGGTGGCCGGCGGCGGTCACGTCACCTTCAAGCCCATCCAGCGGTTGTCCCTGGGCATCACCGGGTGGGGCGCGCTGCCCATCTTCTCGCAGTCGCCCATGGAGCTCGATTTCCAGGAGTGGAGCCGCTACCCCGCCGGCGGCGCCTTCGGAGCCATCGGCGCCGACGCGCACCTCGCCTGGCGCGGCTTCAACTTCTACGCCGAGGCCTCGCGCACCTTCGACAACCGCCCATGGAAGACCGGCGTCCCCGGCGGCTTCGGCGTCGAGCAGCGCACCACCTACAGCCCCAAGGGCCATGAGTTCGAGCTCTCGCTGCGCTACTACGACACCGAGTTCGGCACGCCCTTCGCGCGCCCCATCAGCTCTCCCGACGAGACCGACGGCCTGCGCGCGCGCAACGAGCTGGGCGCGCGCCTTCGCTGGCTGGGGCGCCCCAACCGCGACTGGGAGGTTCGGCTCCGCGCGGACTTCTGGGTCAACCCGCACGACGTAGAGAGCTCGCCCGGCGTGATCTCGCTGCCCGCCGGCGTGCCCAACCTCTATGCGTTGGCCCGCGTCGACTTCACCGGCTGGCGCTTCTTCCGACCCGGGGTGTGGGTCGACGTCCGCAACCGCAACCTGCTGACCGACCAGCGCGGCACCTGCTCCTCGGGCACCTTCGTGTACACCGAGGGAGACCCCATCACCTGCGGCGGCGACCTCTACCGCGTGGCCGCGCGCTTCGTGGTGGCGCCGCTCAAGAAGTACCTGGTGGCCACGGTGCAGGGCTACTTCACCTGGCGCGACGACTTCCGCTACCAGGACCGCTTCCGCAACGACGTGCAGGCCTTCGTGGAGCTGAAGAGCCAGCCGGTCGACTTCCTCCAGCTGCGCCTGCGCAGCCGCTACCTCAACCAGGACCTCGAAGACCCGGCGTACCTGGAAGAGAACCTGTGGAGCTTCTTCGAGGCCAGCTGGCTGTTCGCCCGGGGCTCCCGTGTCTCCGCGCGGTACGATCTGTTCGTCTGGCTCGACCAGCGCAGCTCCACCGCGCTCCGTTCTCCCAACCCCGAGCACCGTTTCCAGCTCGACTTCCGATACTCGTTCTGAAGGTCCGCACCATGCGAACGACGCGCGTCAGCACTCTCTGCTTCGCTACGGCTCTGGCGCTGGTGCTCGTCGGCTGCGGCACCACCAGGGCCACCCGGCGCTTCACGCGCAACGAGACCTCCTCGCTGCTCAAGCGCCTGGAGGTCGTCTCGCTGGAGCTGGGCGAGTTCCCCTTCGAGGGCCCCTCCGCGGTGCTCGACGGAGACACCATCCGGGTGAAGGGCCTCAACGCCTCCATGCGCCTGTTGGCCATCGACACCGAGGAGACCTTCAAGAAGCAGAAGGAGCACGACCTCTTCGACTCCGGCTGGGAGGAATACAAGAAGACGCTCCGCGGCAAGTCCTCCCGCCCGGTGAAGATGGCCACGCCCGCAGGAGAAGACGCCAAGAAGTGGGCGCAGAACTGGTTCACCGGCGTGCAGACGGTGCGCCTCGAGCGGGACCATGCGGGGGAGATCCGCGACTTCTACGGCCGCTACCTCGCCTACGTCTTCGTCCAGAAGAATGACGAGTGGGTCAACTACAACGTGGAGTGCGTGCGCGCGGGCCACAGCCCCTACTTCACCAAGTACGGCCGCAGCCGGCGCTTCCACCGCGAGTTCCTCGATGCCCAGAAGGAGGCGCGCGACAACAAGCGCGGCATCTGGAGCGACGAGGGGATGCACTACGACGACTACGACGAGCGCCTCAAGTGGTGGAACGAGCGCGAGGTCACCATCACCCGCTTCGAGCGCGACGCCGACGCCTCGCCGGACACGCACATCGCGCTCACCCGCTGGGACGCCATGCGCAAGCTGGAGTCGATGGTGGGCCAGGAGGTCACGGTGCTGGGCGCGGTCTACGACGTCATCCAGCGGGACAACGGCCCGGCGGTGGTGAAGCTGGCGCGCAACCGCAGCTCCAACTTCGACGTCGTGTTCTGGGACCGCGACGTGCTGCTGGCCTCGGGCATCGCCTTCAAGGGCGGGGAGTACGTGCAGGTGCGCGGCGTGGTGCAGAAGTATCGCAACTCGCGGGGCACTGATTCGCTGCAGATACAGGTAACGTTACCCGGCCAGGTGCTCGCGCCCAGTGAGCAGCTGGAGCAGATGCTGTCGACCGACTCCAAGGCCGGGGGTTTCGACAAGGAAGATGGTGAATGATGAAGCGCTTGACGATGCTGTGTTCCCTCGCGGCGTTCGCCGGTTGTCCCGAAGGTGGGCCCGAAAACCCCTGTGAGGCGCTGCAGCCGGGAGACCTCGTCATCACCGAAGCCATGGTCGACCCCGAGGGGACCGACACCGGCAACGAGTGGTTCGAGGTCTTCAACACGCTCTCCACCGACGTCGACCTGAAGGGCATCACGCTCTTCACCGCCGACGTCAGCGGCGCCGGCGGCAAGACGCACATCGTGCGGACGGGCGCCGCCCCCGCGCGCGGCTACTTCGCCTTCGGCGACGTGCGCACGGGCGCCAACCCGGCGTGGATCGGCTACAGCTACAACAACTCGCTCGGCTCCTTCCCCAACCAGGGCGGCACGGTGGGGCTGCGCTGCGGCCAGAAGGAGCTGGCGAAGCTGACGTGGACCCGTGCCACCGTCGCCGGTCGCAGCTACCAGCTCAGCGGCGTCACCGAGCCCTCCGCGGAGCGGGCCGCGGTGGAGAGCAACTTCTGTGACACCCCGGCCACCCAGGCCACCTACTCCGGCGGCAACCGGGGCACCCCGGGCGCGGCCAACGCGGTGTGCGCGGCGGTGGTGCAGGAAGGCACCTGCATCGACGAGACCGGCGCCTCGCGCGCGGTGCTTCGGCCAGCGGCCAACGACCTGGTCATCACCGAGATCATGGGTGACCCCAGCGCGGTGGCCGACGAGACGGGCGAGTGGATCGAGGTGCTGGCGCGCAACGTGTTCGACCTCAACGAGCTGCGGCTCCGCACCTCCGGCGGCAGCCAGAACAACCACGTCATCAAGCACGCCAACTGCCTGACGGTGCAGACCGGCGAGTACGTGCTGCTCGCGCGCAGCGCCACCGGCAACGGCAGCCTGCCCACGCCCAACTACGTCTACAGCGGGCTCAATATCCCCAACAGCGCGGGCTCCATCTCCGTCGAGCTGACCGACGGCACCGCGGTGGACATCGCCACCTACGGCGCGCCCATCTCCGGCCGGGCCTGGCAGCTCAACCCCGACACGCTCAACACCACCGCCAACGACGACCCGGCCAACTTCTGCGCGGCGCCGGAGCAGTGGGTCGCGGGCAGCGGTGACTTCGGCAGCCCGGGCAGCGACAACAAGGCCTGCGGCGTGGCCGTCGACTGCACCGGCCGCGCGGCCGGCGACTTCATCATCACCGAGGCGATGGTCGACCCCGCTGGCACCGACACCGGCAACGAGTGGTTCGAGCTCTACAACACCCGCGCCGGCGACGTGGACCTCACCGGCCTCACGCTGTACCGCAAGAACGCCGACAGCTCCGGCGAAGTGCAGCACGTGCTGCCGGGCGGCATGGTCACCGCCAACGGCTACTACGTGGTGGGCGACGTGCGGAGCGGCACCAACCCTGCCTGGATCAACTACAGCTACGGCGCGGGCCTGGGCGCGCTGGGCAACGGCAGCGGCATCATCGGCATCCGCTGTGGCGCGCTGGTGCTGGGCGAGTTCCTCTACACCACCGCCGCCTCCTCCGGCCGCAGCCGCATGCTCGACGGCACCCAGCAGCCGCCCACCCCGGAGTTCGCGGTGGCTGCCAACTTCTGCAACGCGCCGCCCGGGCTGCTCTACTTCGGCAGCAATGCGGGCACGCCCGGCACCGAGAACCCGGCCTGTATCCCCGAGGCCACCACCGGCACCTGCATCGAGGACGGCGGGATGCGCGCCATCACCTCGCCCAACGCAGGCGACGTGGTCATCTCCGAGCTGATGGTGCACCCGGTGGCGCCCGCCGACACCGCGCAGGGCGAGTGGTTCGAGCTGTACGCCCGCGCGCCGGTCGACCTGAACGACCTGACCGTCTACAACAACACCAGCAGCTCCCGGCTCAGCAGCAACGAGTGCATGCGCGTGGAGCCTGGCCAGCACGTGCTGCTGGCGCGCAACGCCGACTCCTTCGTCAACGGAGACCTGCCCTCGCCCAACTTCATCTATTCGGGCCCGGCCTTCACCAACACCGGCAACCACCGCATCGGCCTGCGCCGCGGCGACGCGGGCATCGATGAGGTGCTCTTCTCGGTCCCCATGGCCAACGCCGGCCACTCGTGGCAGCTCGACCCGGAGCTCCTCGACCACGTCGCCAACGACGACTGGAGCAGCTTCTGCCCCTCGGAGAACCAGTGGCGCGACGGCGGCACCAACTTCGGCTCTCCCGGCGCCGCCAACCACCCCTGCATCGTCGCGGGGAGCTGCTTCGACCTCGACCTCGACGCTGGTCGTCCGGTGATTCCGCCGCCGGAGGGTGACCTGGTCATCTCGGAGTGGATGACCAACCCCACCCCGATTTCTCACGCCAACGGCGAGTACTTCGAGTTCGTCGCGAAGAGCCGCTTCGACCTCAACGGGGTGAGCTTCTCCATCGCCAGCAACGCCGACGCGGGCTCCGCCACCGTGCGCCCGCTGGCCGCCACCACCCAGTGCGTCACCACCGTCGCCGGCACCTACTACGTGGTGGGTCGCAACCCCGACGCGGGCGTCAACGGCGGGCTGCCGCCCTTCATCGCGCTGCTCCCCGGCAACGCCCTCACCGGCAACTCCTTCAT
>CALNBU010000726.1 GCA_937875615.1 uncultured Archangium sp. | reverse complement strand
AGCGCGGAGAACACGTTGCGGAACGCGGAGCCGTCCCACCCGTACTTGCTTCAACGGAGCCGCGCTGCGTGAGCGCGGAGAACGACGGCGACGCTGGTGGCGTACTCCGCGCGGTACGTGCTTCAACGGAGCCGCGCTGCGTGAGCGCGGAGAACCAACCATTTCAAAATACGCCGGAAAACACACACTTACCACACCACTTTCGAGCGCCACACCCCACGACGACACCCGAACGGCGCCTGCCGACACGCTCATCACTCAACCATGTGTATTTCCAGAAAAACTACCTCGCGAGCGCCACAACGGCCACGACCATCTCCGTGGCGCTCGCTATTCAGTTCCCAAAGATCACACGATGACGGGCTCCCGCTCAGGCGGACGGGTAGCGCGCCCCAGACACTCGAATGATGTTGTACCACGACCATCCGTCGGGCCGACATCGACCAGCAGCACGGCGTCTTCAAACGCATCAATCGCCTCGCGAAGCTCCGCCTTGAGCCGCACCAGGGTCATAGAGGTCAGGTCGCAGGAGAACACCGAGAACTGCAAGTGCGCGCCATAGCCCTTCATGATCTTGAACACGCGTCGGAGCCGCTTCGGGTCTGACACGTCATACGTCACAATGTATCGAGATCGCATCGCTCACCTCGTCGTAAAGCCGCTGTAGGCCCGCAACTCACCGGTCAGGTGTCTCGCGAGCAGTCGGCACTGCATCTCCAGAATACGGCGATAGCTCACCCGGTAGCCAAACAGCGGGTGCGTCACTTCGTCGCTCATGCGCCGTTCCCAGGCACGCATGAACTTGCGCCGACCGTCGGCATTCAAGGTCATCCCGATACCTCGCCTGATGAAGTGTTCCGGCTTGATTTCCTTCGCGTTGATGACACGGAGGACGACGGAGTCGGCGATGAGCGGACGGAACTCCTCCATCACATCGAGCGCCAACGACGGGCGCCCAAAGCGAGGCTGATGAAAGAAGCCCAGGTACGGATCGAAGCCCACCAGCCGCGCCGCGACGGCCACATCTTTGGTGAGTAACGAGTAGCCAAACGACAACAGCGCGTTGACCTCGTCTTTCGGTGGGCGGCGGTTGCGGGTGGTGAAGTCGAAGGTCCGCAACGCCTCATCACCCAGAAGCAAAGAGCCAAAGTTCGCGAAATAGACCCGCGCTGCGTTCCCTTCGAGTCCCAGCAACGTCGCGAGCGACTCGGCCTGCCCGGCGCGCTCCGCCAATTGGGCAAGCTCGAGCAGCACGCCCTGCCCGACATCTCCGTCTCTGCGCAGCAGCGTGCGCGCGTTGAGGACCTTTGCGGTGATGAAGGTGCGCGCCAATGCGAGGCACCGCGCAGGGTCTGCCGCGGCGGCAAACTGCGCCTGACGAAGCGCGATGCGACCATGCCCCAGCCCGTCGATGAGGCCCGACAACCATCCACCACTGCTGAGCCACGCCACCGGAACGCCTCGGTCGGCAAGCTCTCGAATCGCCTGAGAGCTGACCTGCACGTTCCCCATCACCACCACGTGCGAGACGTTCACGAGCGGCGCCTGCGTCACCAACTTCTGCGCCCGATCCTTTACCTGGAGACAAAGGCCACTGATGCCAACGCGCGCGCCCGCCTCCTGCACGTAGACCGGCTGCGCATCGTCACGCGCTGGCACCATGCGGCGCACGGGTTGCTCCATCACGCCGTCGCTCAGAAGCGTCAGCTCATCTGGAAGACAGAGCGAGGCAAGCGAACAGCCATTACACTTCGAGCTCCCACGCAGCGGCGGCGGAGGTGTGCGCAGATCAGCTGCCGCCCTCGCTTGCCTCACCAATTCGAGCGTGCGCGAGACCAACGCGTCGTCAAATTCGACGGAAACGCGGCGGCGAGAGCCGACAAAATAGAGCTCTCCGCGACGAACGGTGTACCCGGCTTCGCGGAGCAGCAACCCGTAGAGGCAAAGCTGCACACGCTCCGGCTCGTACGCCCCCTCGGGAATATCGGGCAATTCGCCGCGCTTGCGATCGACCGGCATGACCTCGCCACCCTCCCCCTCCACGACGTCGATCTTCCCGCTGACGCCCAACTGCGCAGAGCCAACCTCGACGCTGCGCGCACTCCACGGCTCGTCGTCTGGTGCGAGCGGCGCCGTTGGGTCTCCCTGATCGACGCGCTGATGCACCGCCCGCCCCTCCACGGTGAAATGATTGTCTTCGAATTCTCGATCGACCCATTCGAGATAGAAGAGACGTGGGCAGTACGAAAACTCATTCACCATCCGCGCAGGCAGCAACGGCATGGCGTATGCGGCTGCAGCGACTCCCTCATCGGCCATGGCAATCCCCCAAGACCAAAACGACAACACAGCAACGGCGATCATTCCACTTAGTCAAGAGCAGAATATCAATAAAACCACACAACTCATATCGCCCAAAAACTCACATGATCACACCAGGAATCCGCGGCGCATATTCTGCGCATTGGATCTATCTATTTCATCGCGAAAATAGGAATGACCAGCCTATGATGCGCATCGCGCGCCAAGGAGGGGGCATCCGGAACCGGCGCTTATTTTTCGCCTTGAGATGATTCGATATGAAACTGGGATGGGGGGTGGTGATGGCAGCGAATCTCGAGCGAGCACGACCACCTCCACAAACACGAAGTGGCCGTGTCAGACGGCTGGAGACCCCGGGGCACGAGTGCCTCTCGTTCGAACAGTCCTTCCTTGTCCACTAACTCGAGTCATTCTCTATGTCCTTTGACCACGACTTCGCGCTGCTCACTGGCAACGAGCCATTCCCCTGGCAACGCGCGCTCTACGAGCGCTTCCTCGTCGGCGACTTCCCCAGGGCCTGCGACCTGCCCACTGGCCTCGGCAAAACGAGCGTCATCGCATTGTGGCTCCTCGCGCTAGCAAATAACCCCCGGCTGCCACGGCGACTTGTCTATGTCGTCAACCGTCGCACGGTGGTTGATCAATCAACTGCCGAAGCCGAGCGCCTCCGTAAGCAGCTGTCGTCTTCCGAAGCACAACACCTGCGCGGCGCGCTGGACGAAATGTCTTCGTTGCCGAGTGAAAGTCCGCTCGCCATCAGCACGCTCCGCGGTGAGTTCGCAGACAACGCGCAGTGGCGACGCGACCCGTCGCGCCCCGCGGTCATCGTCGGCACCGTCGACATGATCGGCAGCCGGCTGCTCTT
Organism: uncultured Archangium sp.; assembly: GCA_937875615.1. GTDB lineage: Bacteria > Myxococcota > Myxococcia > Myxococcales > Myxococcaceae > Archangium_A. The sequence continues at coordinate 8,234 of CALNBU010000726.1, read as the reverse complement.
CAACGGCTACGGGTGCGGCTTCCGCAGCAAGCCACTGCACGCTGGTTTCCTTGGGCAAGACTCGCTGTTGGTGCACGACGAAGCGCACCTTGAACCAGCGTTTCAGTCTCTGCTGATGTCCATCGCCAACGAGCAACAACACAGTCGCGAACCGCGGCCGCTCAAGGTCCTCGCGCTGTCAGCCACCGGGCGTGAGACGCCCGACTTCACACTCACAGACGCCGACCTCCGCAACGCGACGGTGCAGCAACGCCTGCACGCCAGGAAAGGTCTGGAGCTGCACCTCGTCGGCGATCGAAAAGAACTGCCCGAGCGCATCGCCGCCAAGACTGCGGAACTGGAGGGCAAGGTCATCGTGTTCCTGTCATCGGTCGAGCACGCCGAGAAGTGCGCGCAGGCGCTGCGCAAGACGAAGAAGGACGCGGTGGCCACGCTGACCGGCACCATGCGTGGCGCCGAGAGAGACGAACTCGTGACGAACGCTGTCTTCGCGCGCTTCCTCCCGCGGCCCGGTGACGTGAAGGTGAAAGAGGGCACCGTGTTCCTCGTTGCCACCTCTGCCGGAGAGGTCGGCATCGACCTCTCGGCCGATCACCTCGTCAGCGATCTCCCGCCCTTCGACGCGCTCGCCCAGCGCCTCGGCCGCGTCAACCGCTACGGAGAGGGCGACGCCCGGGTGCACGTCTTCGTCGAGAAGTTGAAGGAGCCGCCCCAAACGAGGGCTGCTGGCGATGACGATGCTGAAGACGACGAGAAGGCCGGCAAGAGGAAGGACGAGCTCGAACACGCGCGCTACTTCACCAGGGAGCTGCTTGGCGAGCTCCCCGAACGGGCCGACGGACTTCGGGATGCGTCTCCGGCCGCGCTGCGTGCTCTCGCCCATGAAGCTCGACTGAAAGCCTCGTCACCACAGCCCGACATTCACCACGTCGATGCGCTTCACTTCGACCGCTGGTCGTACACCACCATCACCGCGCCGCTGCCCGGCCGGCCGGCCGTCGCCGAGTGGCTGCACGGCGTCGCCGAGTGGGAACCACCGCGCACCACCGTCGCCTGGCGCAGCGAGGTGGCGTGGCTCACCCAGGAGCTGCTCGGCCGCGCGACGCTCGACGACTTCCTCTCCGACTACCCGCTGCGCAGCCGCGAAACGCTCAGCGACGTCACCAGCCGCGTACTGAAGCACCTCGAGAAGCTGGCCGCGCGCGACGAGAACGCCGAAGCCAATGTATGGCTGGTGCGTCACGACGCCGAGGCTCACATGGTAAAGCTGCGCCGGCTGCTCGACGACTACGACAACAAGCGCAACCCGACGTTGGACGACGCGACCATTGTGCTTCCGCCGTCCGTCGGAGGCCTCAGCGACGGCCTCTTCGATGGATCCTCGGGCTTTGATGAGAAGCAGACCTACGACCTCGGCCCGAAGGAGGGCGAACGCCGCGTCCACGAGGCTGAGGAGAAGACGAACCCAACGGACGGCATGCGGCTCGTGCGCGCGGTGAAGCGAAAGATCGACGGCGACGACGTCACGCAGTGGTGGCACCTGTACGCGGTGTCACTGCGCGCCGACGACGACGGCTCGCGGACGGCGACGAGCAATCTTCAGCTCGACGTGCACCTGAAGCGCACCGAGGCGTGGGCGGCGCGCATCGGCCAACGTCTCGGCCTCGGCGACGTGGAGCGAAAAGCCCTCGCCCGCGCGGGTCGCGCCCACGATCTCGGGAAGCAGCGCCGCGTCTGGCAGCGCTCCATCAAGAACTACAAGGAGCCGGCGCTGGCGAAGGGCCTGATGCAGCCAGCAGAGCTGGGCGGCTACCGCCATGAGCTCGGATCGCTCCACGACGCCGACTTCTCCGGCCTGAGCGACGACGAGAAAGACCTCGCGATGCACGCCGTCGCGGCGCACCACGGCCGCGCCCGCCCTCACTTTCCAGTGCACGAATCGTTCGACCCCGAAGTGAAAGACGAGATGACCGCGCCACTGGTGGCCGCGACACCGCTGCGCTTCGACCGGCTGCAGCACCGCTACGGGCGCTGGGGCCTCGCGTGGCTCGAGTCGATTCTGCGCGCGGCAGATGTCCTGGGCTCGGAAGACCAGGAGGTCGCCGAGTGATCCGCCTCGACGTCGACCTCACCAACCCGGGCCAGTTCTTCGGCTGCTGTGGCGTCTTCGAACTGGCGCAGCGGTTGTGGCCTGGCGCAGTCGCGCACTTCGATGGAATCACCTTCATCGTCTCCGAGGGTGATCTGGCGACTCTCGTCGAGAAGACCACGCGAGCGCCGCTCGACGTCCTGGAACCGGGGAACCAGACGTCGTCAGCGCTGCGGCTAGGCGGCCCATTCGGGTTGCGGCTCGACTGGTGGAAGTCCGAGCGAGGCTTGAAGACATGGGCGGGTCGAATGTCAGTCGACCGCATCGCCACCAGCCTCCAGCGAGATCTGCCAAACACGTTGCTGGCAGGATTCTTTGACGACGGCCACGTGGTGACCGGCGCCGATGGAAAGAAGGTCGAGCCCTACTATTTCGACGGACGACGCGGGGCGAACGCGCTGCCGCTCGACGTGGGCTTCTCGTCAGACGCGCTGTCTCTCGAAACGGTGGCGTACAGCGCAACGGAGTTCTTCACGTTGGTGGGACTTCAGCGATTCCGGCCAGAGAGCCCCAGGCTCCGCGTCTATCGCTACCGGGCATGGGCCACGCCCTACCCGGCTACCCTGGCCGCGCTCGCCGCGGCGAACGCCACACCCGACACCGGCACGCTCCTGCAGTTCGAGAGCGCGTTCCGCACCGACCAACGGAAGCACAAGGCCTTCTCACCCGCAGTTCCCGTGACTGGAGATGGAAATGAGTGAAGTGAAGATCGAGGCGTTGCTCGCGGACTCTGCCGATGCCCCTGCCGCCGTGGTGCTGCGTGAATACTTGAGCCCGGTCGAAGGGAAGGACGGCGTCTTCTTTCCGCCCACCTTCGCTGCGGCCGAGAACAGCAAGGAGTTCGCGGGCGGGTACAACATCAACGAGTTCGGCAACGGCGAGAATGTCTGCCTCGTCGACTCTGTCGGTTCGCAGGCCAATCGCATCGAGCCGATGTTCGGCGAAGGTGAGTACGCAGGATTGGTACCGCAGCTCATCATCGAGGCCGGCTCGAAGAAGATCAGCATCCTCGAGGCGGGGCACCGCGCCGGTGACGCCATCGTGCGCTGTACCGAGTTGAAGGACGCGTTGCAGAAGGCCTTCGACGCCTTGAAGAAGGGGAACGCCGTGCCGCTCGCAAAGCTGGCGCCGACGTCGCTGGTCTTCGGCGTGTGGGACTCCCGTGACACGCAGGCCAAGGCGCCGCGACTGCTCGCAGCCACCATTCGTGCCTTCAACGTCGCGAAGCTGACGCGCTCGGCCCAGTACAACCCGGCCACCGAGTACGTCGAGGAAGGCCTGCTGGACGCGACCGAAGACAAGGATGCGTTGAAGGCCTACTCGGAGCGTGGCTTCCGCCATGTGCCAGCGGCGGCGACGCACGGCGGCGTCATCGCGAAGGGTGACATTCGCCGGGAGGTGACACTGCAGGTGGCTGCGCTTCGCCTGCTCCGCGGTGAGAACCCCGAGGAGACGAAGAAGCTCCGCGCCTACCTGCTGGGTCTCGCGCTGGTAGCCTTCACCAAGCCAGCAGTGGGCTTCTTGCGACAGGGATGCAATCTCGTGCTCGACAGCGACAAGCAGCCTGAGTCGAAGGTCGTCTTCCCTGACGGTCGACGCGAGGCGTCGGGCCTTACGCATCAAGCGGCCTTGACGTTCGCGAAACAGGCGGCGGCGGCGTTCGGCGTGGGCGACAACAAGACGGTGAAGTTCGACACCAAACTCGCCAAAGATGAGACGAGTGGCGAGGGCAAGAAGAAGAAGGCGAAGGTGAAATGAGTCGCCACCTCGTGCTGTCATTTCGCTTCCTCTCTCCGTGGTTTCACGGCCGGGGAGACGAAGGCGTGCCGGAGTGGCCGCCCTCCCCGCTGCGAGCATTCCAGGCCGTGGTCGCGGCAGCGGCGCGTGCAGGCACCATGCGGGCCGCGCGCAGCGCGCTGACCTGGCTCGAACGACAACCTGCGCCCCTCATCGTCGCGACCGAAGCGGTCGAGAGCTCCACTGGCTACCGCCTTTCGGTGCCTCACAACGCGATGGATCTCGTCGGCAAACAGTGGAGCCGCGGCGACGAGGGCAACGCCGCTGAGCACCGAACGATGAAGAACGTGCGACCCTCACGGCTGCCAGACGAGGCGGTGGTGCACTACGCGTGGCAGCTTGACGACGACGCCGAGCCGACGGAGCCGCTCATCTCGGCGGCGCGCGGAGTGGTGGCGCTGGGATGGGGGGTCGATCTGGTCGTCGGTGACGGGGCTGTGGTCGACGGCGCGAGCCTCGCCGCGCTGTCGTCACCGTTGAAGGTGTGGGAACCCCGAAGCGATGGACGCGACGAACTGCGCGTTCCGAATATTGGCACGATGGACGACCTCGCTCGTCGGCACGAGGCGTTCCTCTCTCGCACGAGCCTCGCCGACCCTACGTTGCGTCCACCGGCAGCGCTGTCGGTGTTTTCGATTGTCCGCTACGCCCAACGAGATCAACGCCCCGCTCCCGAAGTGGCGACGTTCGCCTTGATGCGTCTGGACTCAGACAGCTTCCGCGCGTTCGACACCGCGCGACGCGGGATGGCCGTCTCGGGAATGCTGCGCCACGCCGCGAGGGCCGCGGCCGAGCGCTCCGGTTGGAGCGAAGAACGAGTCCGCTCGACGGTGCTCGGCCACGGTGACGGCGACGAGGCCCGACTGGTGCTCGTACCAGTCCCAAGCGTTGAGTCGCGAGGGACCGCTGCGGAGACTGTCGGCGCAGTGCGACGCGTGCTGGTCTTCTCGACGGATCCACGTAGCGGCGAGACGCGGTGGGCGACACGCGCGCTGAGCGGCGTCGACCTCATCGACGAGAAGACCGGGGAGGTGCAGGCCGTGCTGGCTCCGACGTCACCCGGAGATCGGGTGATGCGCCGCTACCTCACCGAATCGTCCAGTTGGACGACAGTGACGCCCATGGTGCTCCCCGGACACGACGACCCCGGCGGGCTCCGCGAAAAGCTGCGCCACACGAAAAGTGCTGCCGAACAAAAGGCCCTTCTTGAACGACTTTCGAAGCGCCGCGAAGCGCTCGTACGCAAAGCGCTTCGCCATGCGGGCCTCGGCGACGAGCTCGCCTTCAGCGCCAGTATCGAAACGAGGGAAGGTGGATTCATCGCCGGTGTGGAAAGGGCCTCGCGCTACGCGGTGCCACGTCACCTCATGAACTCGCCCCGTCTACATGTGAAGCTCACATGGCCGGTGAAGGTTGTTGGTCCAATCTGCATCGGGCGCGGCCGCTTTTCTGGATTGGGGCTGTTTGCGGCGATGAACGAACCGCGATGAAGCATCGACTGTGCCAGCGCTACCGTCATCGTTGAACCGATCCTGATGGAGCGAACGACTCACTGCGCCTGACGTTCGCTCGCCAGCAGCCGATGCTCGACCTCCAGCCCCAGCGCGCGCGCCGTCTCCGCGCGCACCGGGCTGAAGTGCAGCGACGCCCGCACCTCGCCCGCGCCTGGCGGTACCAGCCAGCGCCGTGACGCTCCGCGCATCAACCCGCGCGGCCTGATGAAAGACGACTCCGTGAACACCGAGGCGTCCAGCTCTGCGCCGAGCTCGATGACGCGCTCGTGCAACACGCCGTCTACCTCCACGTCGACCCACACGTCGCGAATGGCCGTCATCCCCGTCGGCACCGCGTGCCCCGCGCCAACGTTGGTCAACACCACCGCGCCGTCCACCACCTCCAACGCCAGCGCCTTCGTCAGCAACACCTGACCGGGCGCCTCGTGTGGATCATGACAGCTGGTGCAGGTCTGCCCTGCCTCCAGCGGCGCGGCGAAGAACTCGCTCAGCGTCGGCTCGTCGAGCAGCCCGGGGCCCCGCACCTCGTGACATGTCCCGCACAGGTTCGGCGCCTGGAAGAACCGCCGCGGCGTCACCTCGTGCGGCGCGCGGGTGTTCTCCCCGGGTCCCGCCACCGCCGCCTCCACGTTCACCACCAGCGCCCCGTTGGCGTCTTCGCGATTCCCCACCGCGAGATGACAGCTCGCGCAGCCGATGGTCTGGTCTCCCGCGTGGCCAGGCTGGTGACAGGTCTCGCAGCGCGCGCGCGCCACCTTTCCCCACCGCGCCTCCACCTGCGGCAGCAGCGCCCGGAACACCTCCGATTCACCGCTCGACGCGTGCCGCGAGCGACTCCACTGCTCGTACTGCTGAGTGTGACAGCCCCCGCACTCCGCCACGTCGCCCCGGTGAATCACCTTCTCTGTCCCACAGCTCAGACCCAGCAGCGCACACACCAGCGCCGCGCGCATGTTCACCGTTCCCACAGATGAAACATCAGCCCCACGTTGCCCTGCCCCACCACGAAGGGCGTCATCTCGTTACCCACCGCGCCCGTCCAACCCTGCACGCTCCGGTCGTGGCCAACCCAGACAATCGCCTTCCCTTCGACAAAGAATGACAACCGCCGATGGAGCGCGAGCTCGAAGCCCACGCCGGCGTGCGCACCGAACAACACGTCGTCGGCGCGCGGCGCGTCGGGCTCGGTGGGGTGGATGAAGCTGAAGGTGACGCACGCGCCCAGCAGCGGCCGGAGGCGCACCGGCCCCAGGCGGATGGGCACGTAGAGGTTGAAGCCGATGGGGTGGTCGTGGCGAATCCCGGTGGGTGAGTCGATGAGCAGCGCCTCGCCGAAGAGGTCGACGCCCAGCCAGGACCAGGGCTCGAGGCGGATTCTCCCGCCCACGCCGCCGCCGCTGTAGGCGCCACCTTTGCCTGCGCCGTAGGCGCCGAGCCCGCGGATGTTGTCGAACGGACTCTTCTTCTCCACCACCTGTCGGACCTCCACCTCCTCCTCGGCCAGCGCGGAGGACCCGACGAGACTCATCAACAGAATCGTGCGAAGAATCATTGCTCCTGTGTCTCCGCCTCGCGCCCTGCCATTCATTCTTTTGCTCACCTGCGCCTCGGGCTGCGCCACCGCGAAGCTGGCAGGTAGACCGTCGGAGACGCCGCCGGACCCCGGCGTGGCGCGGGTGGTGGTCATCGAGCCCCTCTTCGAGCTCGCCGACTTCCGCGTCTCCCGGCGCACCGAGTACGCCAACGTGGGCGGCCTCTCTTCTGGCATGGGCCTCGGCTATCGCGGCGGCCTCTACGGCCCGTCGACGGTGGCGGTGACGCGCGAGGTGCGCGAGAAGCCCTTCTTCGCCCGGCCCCACATCCTCACGGAGGTGCATCGCCGCGTGCTGCGCGAGGTGCAGCGCCGACGTCCCTCCTGGCGGGTGACCTCCACCTCCGGCGCCGCCCAGCTGAGCGGGCCGGTCACCGTGGTGCGCACCGTCATCGACGGCGACGAGGTGTCCGCCACCGACCGGCCCCTCAAGAGCCTCGCCTTCGGCTTCGGGCTGCTGCTCTGGCCGCTGCAGTTCATCAACATCGACCCGGTGCACGAGACGGTGCGCGTCTTCGGCATCATCGAGCGCTTCCCGGTCATCGGCGAAGACCTCGGCCCCCGGCTGGTGCGGTACCCACAGCAGCCGGACTTCGCCATCAACCTGTCGGGCATTCAGCAGCTCCGCCGCGAGTTCGGCCTCGACGTGGCCTACGACGAGGGGCTGCTGGCCGACGAGACACCGCGCGGGCAGGTGCTCGTCGACGGCTTCGTCGACCGCCTCGCTTCGGCCACCATCGCGCTGGTAGAAGAGCCGCCGTGAGCATCTGGGATTCCGTCAAGCCCGCGCAGAAGCGCTTCAACGCCACCAACGTCGTGCTGTCGTCCGATGGGCGCACGCTGACGCTCACCTGGAGCGACGGCGGCAGCTCCACCCTCACCGCGCGCCGGCTGCGGCAATACTGCCCCTGCGCGGGCTGCGTCGAAGAGTGGAGCGGCGTCCGCACCTTCGACGTGGAGTCCATTCCCGCCGAGACCAGGGTGCTCGAGGTCTCTCCGGTAGGGAACTACGCGCTGGCCTTCACCTTCGGCGATGCGCACCGCACCGGCATCTTCCAGTGGGCGTACCTCAAGGAGCTGGCTGCGTGAGCGCCGAGCCCGACGAAGCGCTGCTCTTCCGCGACGGGGCGCTGGGCGCCGACGGTCGCCTCGAGCGCTCGACGACGGCGCCGGTGCAGGCGCC
>CALNBU010000725.1 GCA_937875615.1 uncultured Archangium sp. | reverse complement strand
CGCCCATGCCGAGGAACTTGATGGGCTTGCCGGTGACCTCCTTGATCGACAGCGCCGCGCCGCCACGGGCGTCGCCGTCGAGCTTGGTGAGGATGAAGCCGTCGATGGCCAGGCGTCGGTTGAACTCGGCGGCGGTCTTCACCGCGTCCTGACCGATCATCGAGTCCGAGACGAAGATGATGTTCTCAGGCTTGACGGTGGCCTTGATGGCCTCCAGCTCGGTCATCAGCGCGTCGTCGATGGCCAGGCGGCCGGCGGTGTCGATGATGACGGTGTCGAGCTTCTCGGCGCGGGCCTTCTCCCAGGCCTTCTTCGCCAGCTCCGGCGGCTGCACCCCGGGCTCGTGAAAGACCGGCACGCCCAGCTTCTCACCGAGCACCTTGAGCTGATCGACGGCGGCCGGGCGGTAGATGTCGGCGGCCACCAACAGCACCGATCGACCCTCCTTCTTGAGCCGGTAGGCCAGCTTGCCGGTGGTGGTGGTCTTGCCGGAGCCCTGGAGGCCCACCATCATCACGCCGGAGACCTGCCCCTTCGGCTTCAGGGTGAGCGAGGTGTCGACGGGGCCCATCAGGGCCTCGAGCTCGTCGTGGCAGATCTTGATGAAGTGATCGCCCGGCGAGACCTTCAGCTTCCGCCCATCTTTGGCGGTGATGGTGGTGTCGACGGTGGCGCCCTGCGCCTGCTCACGCACCCGCGCGACGAACTTCTTCACCACGTCGAAGGAGACATCGGCCTCGAGCAGCGACACGCGGATGTCGCGGAGCGACTCGTCGATCAGCTCCGGCGTGAGCTCAGCTTTACCCAGCAGTCGATTCTTGGCGGCCCGAAAGCCCTTGGAGACGGTTTCCAGCATTGCAGCGACCGCCCTTACACCTGATACAGAGCCCCCGTGAAGCGAAGTTCAAACGCGCGGGTGGCGGAACCGGCAGACGCAGCGGACTTAAAATCCGCAGACCCTTCGCTGGGTCGTACGGGTTCGACTCCCGTCCCGCGTATTCGCTCACGACTCCTGGGACTTGCGGGGGACCACCAACCCTGAGCTGAGGCGCTTGAGCACCACGTCGCGCTGGCGCTGCTTGTAGCGCTCGTGCGCGTTCTCGCCCTTCTCGTTGGCGATCGCCGTGGCCTCGTCCACCAACTGGAACTCACAGGTGGCGAGGGTGATGCGGCACTTGCGCTCTCGGCCGTCTTCATCGGGCGGCGGGAGCACGGCGTCGAGGCGCAGCGGCACGTCGGCCACGAAGTTGAGCACCTGGTAGGTCGAGCCCGAGAACGTGTTCCGGCCCGGCCGGTTCGACATCTCCCGCTCCTCGAAGTCGACGTCGAGGTGCAGCTGCTTCACGTAGCGCCGGAAGTTCGGGTACCGATCGACCAGGTCCTTGAAGCGGACCAACGTGTTGTCGGTCTGCGCCGGCACCACGAAGTTGAAGGGGATCAGCCGCTGCGTGAGGAAGTAGAGCGTGGGGATCACGTCTTCGCGATCCTTCACGATGATGCGGAAGCGCGTGCGGTCGTAGACCACCGCCGCCGTGGAGTCCTTCTTGGCCAGCAGCTTGGTGATGGTGGCCTCGCGCGTCTTGATGGAGTCGGAGACCTCCACGATGGGCAGGCCCTTGGCCTTCGCCTCCTCCAGCGCGGCGTTCACCCGCGCCGTCACCAGCCGCGCCAGCTCGGCCTCGGGGAGCGCGATGTAGAACAGCACGTCACGGGCCTCGATGTGCTGGATGACGTGCATGGTCTTCAGCACCACGCAGGCGATCTTCCGCAGCTTCTTGTCGATCTGCCCCGAGGCGTAGAGGAACAGATCGTGGATCATGTTGGGGTGCGCCACGGCGTCGGCTACCCGGTAGTTGAAGGTCTTGCGCAGGTACTCGACCGCGGAGGCCAGCACCGCGCGCACCCAGGCCTCGTCGTGCGCGTTGCTGGGGTCTACCTGCTGCAGGCGCAGGAAGCGGTCCACCTCGTCCCACGTCTTCATGTGCATGCGCCGCCACTCGATGATCGAGCCGCCGCGGAGGATGAGCCGGATCCGCTCGAGTTCCTTGAGCCCCATCTCCTCCACGTGACGGACGGGGAGGTCGGGCAGCAGCGTCGAGAGCTGAGGCACGGGCGCTTCGGCGGACATGGGTGACCGGACCGCGGCTCAGTAGGCGAAGTGCGGAATCGAGACGCAGCGCGCCTCCAGCGCCACCTCCCGGCCCGAGTGGTCCGTCGCCAGATGCACCGCGACCGCCTCCGGGAACTTCACCGCGTAGTCGTTGATGTGGGTGGGCTCGTTGTCGAAGGCGGCCAGCACGGTGCCGAGCTCCCGCAGGTGCTGGTGCACGTCGCGCTTGTACTGGTCGTCGCTCTCTTCGAGCGTGGGCTTCATCCACAGCTGGACGTGCCCACCCTTCGACGGGCGCGGCATGCCACAGCGCGCGAGACACGCCTCGGTGCCCTCGCGCATCGCCTCGTGCCGGCCGGTGACGTAGATCACCCGCCCCTTCACTCCGTCGAGCGCGTGCAGGAAGCGCGGCGCGCCCACGATCTCCACGTCGTCGCGGCAGTAGTCGCTGGTGAAGAAGCGCTCCTGCCAGAAGGCCTTGAGCTCCGTGTACATCGCGTCGGCCTCGGCCTGGGGGTACCCGCAGGCGACGACCGCGCCGCGGAGATCCCACCCCGAGGTGAAGTGCCACGGCTGGCAGCGGGTGAGCGGCGTCAACCCCCGCGCCGCGCCGAACTCGCGCACGATGCGCGCCTGCCGCGGCCGGTTGTCGAACACCGTGGAGTCGAGGTCGAACACCAACAGCCCGTCGGCGCCGTGCCTGGAGGCCTCCTCGAGGATGCGCTCCAGGGTCTTGTGCCAGTCGATCGCGACGCGGTGCAGGAAATCAGTCATGACAGGCCGAAGCCTCTAGCAACTCCACCGCCGCTGACACCATCAAACCGCCCGACTCAGCGCGTCAGCAGGGGCCCCCACGGGTTTCGTTTGAGTCACAACCGTCTCCGGCGCCAGCTCCCGCATGCGCTTGATGCCGTTGCGATCGAGCACCAGCCGGGTGAGCTGGACGGTGGTGCGCCGATGCGCGCCGTCGTCGACCGAGAAGCGGAAGGCGACGTCGACGTGGTAGCTCTTGGGCATGCGCAGCTTGGCCACCGAGAAATCGTCGAGGTCGACGTAGTCGAGCTCGTACTCCGGGTCGTCCATGTCGTGCAGCAGGCGGCCGATGTTGAGCCGGATGATGTCGGTCACGCCGCTCACCAGGCCGTCGCCCAGCCGCGGGAGCATCTCCGACTCCAACGAGATCTTCTTCCGGTAGCGGATGACCGACTCGGCCAGCTCTCCCTGCGCCACGGTGACCTGGTCGTCCTTCGCGCGGAGCCGCGCCACCTCCTCCGGCACCACGACCGAGTCGTCGTAGTCGAGGCGCTCGCGGCAGAGACCGACCTCATCTTGCGTCACCGGGTCCAGGATGCGCGTCCGGCGCTCGTAGAGGAAGCGGCCCGCGTAGTCGGAGAGCAGCCGGCGCAAGCCCTCCTTCAGGCGGTCCTTGAACATGTAGCCGACCACCGCGAGGAGGAAGAAGTTGAAGCTGGCCTGCGGGTAGCGCGACTGGGCGAACAAGCCCACGCCCAGCGCGAAGGCCATGGAGCCGCCGGCGGCCAGCGCGAAGAGCATCTCCTCCCAGGCCTTGCGCTGGGCCGAGCGCTGGACCTTGAGGAAGAGGATGTTCATGCAGAACTTCTTCAGGAAGCCCACGCGCTGCGTGTAGTCCTCGTTGTCGCCCTCCGGCTCGATCACCGACGGCAGCCCGTTGAGGCGACGGTACTGCTCGTCGGCCACCACCACGTCCATCAGCTCCCGGCGCAGCTCGGTGTACACGCCGTTGTGGGGCATGGCCTCCATCTGCACCACGATGCGGCGGAAGTACTGCTCGACCAGCAGGCTGAGGTACTCGTCGACCAGGCGCAGCGCCGCGGCCGCGCGGTCGCCCAGCGGGTACTTGGCGACCAGCTGCGCGCACACCAGGCGGAACCGGCGCAGCACCTCCTGGGTGCCCCGCACCGAGCCGCGCGCCAGCGCCAGCAGCTGCTCGGGCGACTCCGGCGGCGCGCATTGGTCGGTCTCGGCGCCGCGCAGCAGTTGCCGACACTCGCGGCGCATGCCCCGGGCGAAGCGCCGCTGCGCCCCGCGCACCACGCACGCCAACATCTTGGCGTCGTAGATCACCTCGCTCACGGGCCCCAGCAACCCCAACGGCACGCGGCGCTCGAGCTGCACCAGCGGCGAGTGCTCTCCGGAGAGCAGCTCGTCGAAGGACAGCACCGGCGTCTTGAGCCGCACGTAGTTGTGGAGATCCCGATAGAAGTGCTCACGGCTCCAGGTCGCGGGGTCGATGTTCAGGCTGCGGGGAACGAAGAGCAGCATCTCCACCAGGTACTGCGACTGGGGATCCAGGCCCGACGGCTGGTACTCCAGCTTCAGCTCGAACTGCTTGCGATCATGGACCTCGACCTTGGAGTCGATGAGCTCTTCACTGCCGTCAGCCACGGCGCGCAGTGTATGTGACATTTGCGTAACAAGTCACATCCCCCCTGCTCTCTCTTCGGTCAGCCACGCGAATCCGTTGACGCTCCGAGGGCCGTGTGGGAGTTCCCACCGCCCCATGCCCGTCTGGTTGTCGAACCTGGTGCCGATTCTCCTGTTGCTCGGGGCGGTGGGGTTGGTGCTGTGGCGACTTCCGCGCGTGGACCTGGGCCACACCGAGGCCTTCAAGCGACGTCGCTTCTTCAACTGGTTTCCGCTCGGCCTCACCTACGCGTTCCTCTACTTCGGTCGCTACAACGTCAACGAGCTGACCTCGGCGCTGGGGAGCAACAACAAGGAGTTCGGCGTCATCTTCGCCGCCGGCACCCTGGTCTACGGCTTCTCGTTCATCATCAACGGGCCGCTCACCGACAAGCTGGGCGGGCGCACCACCATCCTGATCTCCGCCTTCGGCGCGGCGATGTCGAACCTGCTGATGGCCGGCGCGGTGTACCTGCACAAGACCGGCACGGTGTTGCCAGGCGGCCTCGTGCCCTGGCTGTCGGTGCTCTACGGCCTCGACATGTACTTCCAGAGCTTCGGCGCGGTGTCGATCGTCAAGGTCAACGCGGCCTGGTTCCACGTCCGGGAGCGCGGCGTCCAGGGCGGCGTGTTCGGCATCCTCATCTCGCTGGGCATCTACTTCGGCTACGACTGGAGCAAGGCGATCTCCACCGCGCTCCCCAGCTCGCCCTGGATGATCGCGCTGATCCCCGCGCTGGTGCTGCTGGCCGCCTTCACCGCCGCGTGGTTCCTGGTGCGCGACACGCCCTCGCACGCCGGCCACCCCGACTTCGAGGTGGGCGACGACAGCGCGGCCATCGACGACAAGGCCAGCGTGCCGCAGGTGTTCCTCAAGATGCTCACCAACCCGGTGATCCTGATCATCGTGGGCATCGAGTTCTGCACCGGCTTCCTCCGCAACGGGGTGATGAGCTGGTACCCCAAGTTCTCCCGCGCGGTGGGCTGGCAGGACGACTTCGTCTCGCAGAACTGGGGGCTGCTGCTCTGCGTGTTCGGCATCATCGGCGGCATGTTCGCCGGGGTGATCTCCGACAAGCTCTTCCAGTCCCGGCGCGGTCCGGTGGCCAGCGTGCTCTACGCCGGCATCACCGCGGGCGCGGTGGCCATGTACTTCACCCTTGAGTCTCACCTCGTGGGCTGGGTGTTGATCTTCATGGCCCTCAACTACGTCGGCGTGCACGGCATGCTGTCCGGCACCGCGTCCGCCGACTTCGGCGGCAAGAAGAACGCCGGCGTCGCGGTGGGCATCATCGACGGCTTCGTCTACCTGGGCACCGGGCTCCAGTCGCTGCTGGTAGGCATGCTCCTGCCCGAGGGCAGCGCGGCCGCCGACCCGCAGAACTGGCTCAACTGGCCGCGCGCCATGGTGCCGGTGGCCATCGTCGGCCTGTTGCTCTGCACCCGCGTCTGGAACGCGAAGCCCCGAGCCCACACCGCCTCACACTGAACGAGCTTTCGTGTCCACCCGAGTGGACATGTCGGGTTTCCCCCGAACACAGGGCCTCGGCTTGCGAGGCGGATGTGGTGGCAGTGTAATCGCCGAGCGGGACACGCCGTTCTCCGCCCGAAGGATTGCAGGAGACCATGGGACCGGATTCGAAGCTCGGGAACTACCGTCTGGTGCGGAAGATCGCCTCTGGGGGCATGGGTACGGTCTATCTCGCGCAGCGAGAAGACTGGACCCGCGACTTCTCGAAGTACTTCGCCATCAAGGTGATGCACCCGCACCTCGCGAGCGAGGCCTCCTTCGTGCGCATGTTCCTCGACGAGGCGCGGGTGGCGATCCAGATCGAGCACCAGCGGGTGTGCAGCGTGATCGAGGTGGGCGTCTCCAACGGGGTGCACTTCCTGGTGATGGAGTACCTCAACGGGAAGACGCTGGGGCGCATCGCCAAGGACACCCAGAGCAACGGCCCCTCACCAGAGAGCGCTCCCTACTTCTACGAGACCTACCAGCACTACGTCGCGCGCATGGTGGCCGACGCCGCCGAGGGCCTGCACGCCGCGCACGAGACGCGCGGACCCGACGGCAAGCTGTTGGAGCTGGTGCACCGCGACGTGTCGCCGCACAACATCATGGTGACCTACGCCGGCGCGGTGAAGGTGGTGGACTTCGGCATCGCCCGCGCCCGGGAGCGCCTCGAGAAGACCGAGTCGGGGATGGTGAAGGGCAAGCTGCGCTACGCCTCTCCGGAGCAGCTCGGCGGCCGGACGCTCGATCGCCGCACCGACATCTGGTCGCTCGGCGTGTGCCTCTGGGAGACGGTGACGCTGAGGTCCCCGTTCCCTCAAGAGGACCAGGCGGAGCTGGTGGCCGCCATCACCTCCCGACCGCTGCCTGATCCCCGCGCCTACGCGCCCTGGCTCCACCCGGAGCTGGAGCGCATCATGTTGCGCGCGCTGGCGAAGTCTCCGGGCGAACGCTTCGAGACCGCCCGCGACATGAGCACCGCCCTGCGCGCGTTCCTCTTCAGCGCCGGGACCATGGTGGAGGCCAACGAGATCTCCGAGTGGATGCAGGCCGACGAGCCCGCGTCCGCCG
Organism: uncultured Archangium sp.; assembly: GCA_937875615.1. Lineage (GTDB taxonomy): Bacteria > Myxococcota > Myxococcia > Myxococcales > Myxococcaceae > Archangium_A. The sequence goes on along the minus strand of CALNBU010000725.1, from coordinate 45 downwards.
CCGGCGCCCCGCCGCTGCCGCCCCCTGGCGCGGCCGTCGAGCTGG
>CALNBU010000724.1 GCA_937875615.1 uncultured Archangium sp. | reverse complement strand
CTTCGTCGCCAGCGCCGCGCTCATGGCCGGCGGCGCGGGCCTGGCCCTCGCCATCGACGGAGGCAACCTGCTGACGCCGCTCCTCACCGCGGCCATCGGCGCGGTGCCCGCCGCCGCCGGGGCGGTGCTGCTGCTGGAGCTGTCCACCCCGCGGCCCACGCCGGCGCCGCTCACCGTGGCCCTCACCCCGCTGGGCCTCAGCGGCACCTTCTACTGACAGCTTCCTGAGAGACAGTAGGTGGCGCCGGTGCAGGCCACGCAGGCGCCGCCGTTGGTGCCGCAGGCGTCGTCGCTCACGCTGGTGACGCAGCGGTGGTCGGGGAGACAGCAGCCGAAGCGGCAGTTGTCGGCGTCGCACCGGGTGTCCGCGCACGCGCCCGCCACGCAGGCCTGGTCGGCGCCGCAGGTCTGGCACACCGCGCCCGCCGCGCCGCAGGCCACGTCGGTGTCGCCCGAGCGGCAGTAGCCCAGCGGGTCGAAGCAGCCGCCGCAGCTGGCCGAGACGCAGCGGCCCGCCTCGCAGCGCGCGTCTTCCTCGCAGGGCGCGCACCAGCTCCGCGAGAGGCCGCAGGCCCCGCGGTCGTTGCTGGGCGCACAGCCTCCATCTGCGAGACAGCAGCCGTCGACGCACGCGCAGCCGGGGCCGGCGTCCTCACCGCCGCCGTCGGGCTCGGGGAACTCGATGCACGTCGCCGAGAGACACTGCGCGGCTCCCCCACAGACCTCGCAGGTCTCGCCGCGCGCCCCGCAGGCCTCGGCGGTGAGCCCCGAGACGCACTCGTCGCCCGCGCAGCAGCCGAAGCAGTTGCCGGGGTTGCACGGACGCTCACAGGCCGCGAAGAGAAGTACCGGAATGAAGAGGACCCACCGCATTTTCTTGCAGGGCACTTATGCCACGCACACTGGCGCGCCGTCTCCCGGCAGGGTTTAACGAGGGTCTTCCGATGCGACGTTTTTCCCTGTCGTGGCTCCCGCTGTTGGCCCTGAGCGCCTGCCTCGATGAGCAGGTCACCCGCACCTGGGGAGAGCTGCTCTTCGTGCAGGGCGAACGGCTGTCGACCGACGCCACCTTCACCGCGCCGGACACCTTCATGACCGAGACCTCGGTGCTGGAGGTGCCGCTGCGCAACGTGGGGCGCTCCCAGGCCACCGTCCTCAGCGTCACCTTCGAGGGCGGCGACGAGAGCTTCGTGGTGGAGGGCGCGGAGGGGCTGACGTTGGAGGCCAGCACCGAGGCCACGGTGCGCGTGCGCTTCCAGCCCGGGCAGGCCGACGACGCCACCCGCGCCTCGGTGCCGCACACCGCGCGCTTCAGCTTCCACCTCGAGGGCACGCGCGAAGACGACGCCACGGTGCACCTCACGGTGACGGGCGCGGCGCTGGCGCGCGACTGCTACGTGCCCCCGGAGCTCGACTTCGGCCCGGTGCCGCTGCACCACGCGGTGACCGACGCGCTCCGGTTGCCCAACGGCGCGACGCTCACGGCGGACACCACCTGGAGCTTCGGTGACGACGCCTTCACGGTGATGACCGCCTCCCCGCTGGAGGTGCCCGCGGGCGGCGAGGCCGCGCTGCCGGTGCGCTTCCTCCCCACCGCCGTGCGCGCCTACGAGGCCACGCTGACGTTGACCCGCGGCCCGGCGTGCCCGGCCGGGGCGGTGCGGTTGCGGGGGAGCGGCGACGACACCGCCATCACCTGGAGCCCCGCCGCGCTGGACTTCGGCCGGGTGCCGGTGGGCGACATCGCCGCGCGCGAGGTGGTCTTCACCAACCGCTCGCGCGTGGCCCTGCCTCTCTCGGCGGTGGCCCTCGACGCCAACTTCGTGGTGGAGCCCGACCTGCCCGCGGTGCTGCCGGCGCTGGGCACCGCCACCGTGTGGGTGTCGTGCCGCCCGGGCCAGCTGGGCGGCCTGAGCGGCGAGCTGCGCGTCAGCCTCGCCAGCGAGCCCTCGTACCTCGCGGTGGTGCCGTTGACCTGCATCGGCGGCGGCCCCCGCCTGCGCGTGACGCCCAACCCCCTCGACTTCGGCACCGTGCCCTACAACGCCGTCGGCACCGCGGCGACGAAGCGGCGCATGCTGGTGCAGAACGTCGGCACGCAGCCAGTGTCGGCGGGCAACACCGAGCACAACCTCTTCCTCGGCGCCGGCGGGGCGCTGCCCTGGTTCGCCATCGTGCCGCGCAACGCGCAGACCCGGGTGAGCGAGTTCTCGGTGGGCCTGGTGGGCGACTACGACCCGGCGGTGGGCATCGCCGCGCTGGCCGGCGACAACCTGGTGGAGTTCGAGGTGTCGGTGCACCCCACCTCGCCGGAGCCCCGCGAGGCCGACCTGCTCGTCTATTCCAACGACTCCGTGCAGCCGGTGCTGACGGTGCCGCTCTCGGCCACTCCGCGCGCGCCCGAGCCCTGCCGCCTGGAGGTGGCCGAAGAGAGCGTCGTCTTCGGCCCCACGCCGCGGGGCGCGGTGGCCACCCGGCAGGTGCACCTCACCAACAGCACCGGCGTCGCCGGCAACCAGTGCCTGGTGAGCGGCATCGAGCTGGCGCCCGGCAGCGACCTCGCCTTCCGCGTCACCGAGCCGGAGCGCGGCGCGCTGCTCATCTCCAACGGCCAGACGAGCACCATCACCGTGGAGGCCCGGGTGGGCAGCGAGGCCATCTACGGCGCCTTCCTCCGCGGGAACCTGCGCTTCAGCGTGGGCAGCGACGGCGCCTCGCGCTCGCTGCCGGTGGCGGCGCAGGTGAGCCAGTGCCTCTTCGTCGCCCCGCAGGTGCTGGACCTGGGCGTGGTGCAGGAGACCTGCACCTCGGCCCCCAGGCCGGTGACGCTCTACAACCTGTGCAGCGTCCCGCTGACGGTGACCTCGCCCTCGCTCCCCGCGCCCTTCGTCGCCATCCAGTCGCCCTTCACCGGCCCCACCCTGACGCTCCTCCCCGGCGCCACCACCAGCCTCCAGGTGGCGGTGGCGCCCGCGAGCGTCGCCCAGTGGACCGCGCCGCTCACCATCGAGGCCGACCAGCTGGGCGAGCTGGTGACGCAGACCGTCTCGCTCCGCGCGCGCAGCAACGTCGATGGCTTTCAAGAAGATGACTTCACGCAAGACGCCGCCGCCGTCGACATCCTCTTCGTCATCGACGACAGCGGCTCCATGGGCGACGAGCAGGCCGCGCTGGCGAGCAACTTCGCGGCCTTCATCAGCGCCGCCACTTCGGGCGCCGGCGACTGGCACCTGGGCGTCACCACCACCGACCTCTACGGCCAGCAGGGCCGCCTCTACGGCAACCCGCGGGTGCTGACGCCCGCCACGCCCGACGTGGCCCAGACCTTCGCCCAGAACGTGTCGGTGGGCATCCGCGGCAGCGGCTGGGAGCAGCCCTTCGCCTCCATGGCCGCGGCGCTCAGCCCCGACAACCTCGCCGGCTACAACGCCGGCTTCCTGCGGTCCAACGCCGCCCTGGCGGTGGTCATCGTCACCGACGCGGTGGAGAGCTCGCCCAACTCCGTGGCCTCGTACCTGGCGGTGGCGCACGCGGCGAAGCAGAACCGCGCGGAGCTGGTCTCGGTCTCGGTGGTGGGCCCCTTCACGCCCAGCGGGGCGGGCTGCTCGGTGGAGGGCCTGGACAACGGCCGCTACGCCGAGCTGGTGGCGCTCTCCGGCGGCGCCCAGGCCGACATCTGCACCAGCAACTGGGCCACCTCGTTGCAGGGCATCAGCCAGGCGGTGTTCGGCTCGCGGCGCTCCTTCGGCCTCTCGGGTACGCCGCGCTCGCTGGCAGACCTCACGGTGCGGGTGGGCGGCATGGTGCTGACCTCCGGCTGGACCTGGGACCCGGTGCGCAACGCGGTGATCTTCAGCGCGCCGCCGACGGCGGGCTCCGTGTTGAACATCGGCTACCGGACGGCCTGCTTCTGAAGCCAGGCCGACGACGGCATGAAATACTGCGCGCGGTCTTCATTCACCTGGAGGGGAAATGGGTTCGTACACGCTGGTGGTGTCGGTGCCGGGTCAGGCGCTCCGTCGACAGACGTTGAGCCAGGGCCGCGCCTTCGTCGGGCGCGAGGTCGGCGACGTGGTGCTGGGTGACAAGGAGTGCAGCTCGCGCCACGCCGAGCTGCTGTGGGACGGCGTGAAGCTCGTGTACCGCGACCTCGCCTCGACCAATGGCAGCTTCGTGGGCGGCCAGCGGGTGCAGGAGCTGACGTTGGAGCCGGGCGTGGTGGTGCAGATTGGCAGCGCCTCGCTGCGGCTCGAGGC
>CALNBU010000723.1 GCA_937875615.1 uncultured Archangium sp. | reverse complement strand
CGCCGCCGCCGCTCGATCCGCAGGAGCCGGAGAACCTGGCGGTGGCGGTGCGCGAGATGGGCCTCGAGTACATCGTGGTGACCTCGGTGAATCGTGACGACCGCCCCGACGGTGGCGCCTCGCACTTCGCCGCCGCCATCCGGGCGCTCAAGCGCGAGTCGCCGAAGACCACGGTGGAGGTGTTGATCCCCGACTTCCAGGGCAAGGAAGACGCCCTGGCCTCGGTGGCCGAGGCGCGGCCGCACGTGGTGGCGCACAACATCGAGACGGTGGAGCGGCTGACGCCCACGGTGAGAGATCGCCGCGCGAAGTACGCGCAGTCGCTGCGGGTGCTGGAGTACCTGAAGGCCCGGCCCGAGCGGATCTACACCAAGACCTCGATCATGGTGGGCCTGGGCGAGACCGACGAGGAGCTCGACCAGTGCTTCCGCGACCTGCGCAACGTGGGCGTCGACGTGCTGACGCTGGGGCAGTACCTGCAGCCCTCTCAGTACCACCTGCGCGTGCAGCGCTTCGCCTCGCCGCAGAAGTTCGCGGAGTACCAGAAGCTCGCCGAGAGCTACGGCTTCCTCTACGTGGCCTCGGGGCCGCTGGTACGCAGCAGCTACCGCGCGGCGGAGTTCTTCATGAAGGGGCTGATGGAGCGCGAGCGCACCGCGGCGGCGGCCGTCTCCGGCCTCTGAAAGCCCGCTGGTTTCTGCGCTGCGTCGGGCGGGCCAGCTGGGGCGCGGGCGCGTGAACAACACCTACCTGTCGAGCGCGAATTCAGTTACGTGTCGCGGCCATGTCGCTCTTCGAATTCAAGCTTCCGGACCTGGGTGAAGGCGTCGTCGAGGGAGAGATCGTCAAGTGGATGGTCAAGCCCGGCGATGAGGTGAAGGAGGACCAGGTGCTCCTCGAGGTGATGACCGACAAGGCCACCGTCTCGGTGCCGTCGCCGGTCGCGGGCCGGGTGCTGAAGACCTGGGGCGCCGAGGGCGAGATCGCCAGGGTGCACCATCGCCTCGCGGACATCGAGGTGGCGGGCGCAGTGCCGAAGCAGGCCGCCGACGGGCACGCCGCGCCGGTGGAGGTGCCGAAGGCCGCGCCCGCGGCGTCCGTCACCCAGAGCGCGGACAAGGTCCTGGCCACGCCGGTCACCCGACGCATGGCGAGCCAGCACGGCATCGACCTGAGCACCGTCACCGGCACCGGGCCGCAGGGGCGGGTGCTCAAGAGCGACGTGGAGGCGGTGCTGGCCGGCGGCGCGTCGCCGGTCGTCGCGCGGCCCGCGCCCAGCGCCCAGCCGTTGGCGCCCGTCGCCGGCGATCAGCGCATCCCGCTCAAGGGGCTGCGCAAGCGCATCGCCGAGAAGATGGTGAAGTCGAAGTTCACGGCGCCGCACTACGCCTTCGTCGAGGAGGTCGACGTCTCCCACCTGGTGGCGCTCAGGGATCGCGTCAACACCACGCTGGCGAAGGAGAACGTGAAGCTGTCGTTCCTCCCGTTCTTCGTGAAGGCGGTGCTGCGCGCGTTCAAGGCCTTCCCGCAGGTGAACGCCAACATGGACGAGGCGACGCAGGACCTGGTGGTGCGCGGGGAGTTCAACATCGGCATCGCGGCCATGACCGCGCAGGGCCTCACCGTGCCGGTGGTGCGCCACGCCGACCGCCACAGCATCCGCTCCCTGGGCGCGGAGATCGGTCGCCTCGGCGCCGCGGCGAGAGACCAGAAGCTCAAGATGGAGGAGCTGACCGGCGGCACCTTCACCATCACCTCGCTGGGGCAGACCGGCGGCCTCTTCGCCACGCCGATCATCAATCACCCGGAGGTGGCGATCATGGGCATCCACCGCATGCGCAAGCGTCCGGTGGTGACCGACGACGACGAGATCGTCATCAAGCCCATCATGCTCTTCAGCTTCTGCTTCGATCACCGGGTCATCGACGGGGCCACCGGCGCGGAGTTCGCGTACGAGGTGATCAAGTACGTCGAGCAGCCCGACCTGCTGTTGGTCGACAGCCTCTGAGGCGCGCCACCCCTCAGGTGTAGGCCTTGCTGGTGTTCTTCTTGCGCAGGCGCTCGTGGAGGGTGTCGGTGAGCAGGAACCAGTACTGCACGTCGCCGAAGGAGAGGATGTCGCCGCTGTGCAGCGTCACCTCGCTGCGCAGCCGGGTGCTGACGTTGAGGAAGGTGCCGTTGGTGGAGCCGAGATCCTTCACCGTGCAGCGCTGATGGAGCGCGTCCCAGCGGAGCAGCGCGTGGCGCTTGCTCACCGACGAGTCGTCGAGCACCAGATCGCTGTCGGGTTGGCGACCCACCGTCAGCTCGTCGAGGCCCTTGAGCGGCGGCACGGTGGCCACCACCAGCTCCTCGAACTGGAAGAGCAGCCCCAGCGCGTTGGCCGACACGTTGTCGGGGCGGCTCACGGTGGTGCGTTGCACGTTCATCGGCAGCGCGCCCATCACCTGCGTCTGGGGCACGGAGACCTCGACGTGCGGCGGCTGCTGCACGAGGACGAAGGGGCCCAGCTGGGTGCGAAACTGGGAGGCCGTGAGCTTGGCGGCCATGGGGCGGAGTTCTTTGACGGACAGCACGGTGCGCCAAGGGTAGACCCGAGATGCCCCTCTTCGCTAGATTGCGCGCCTTTCGTTCCGCAGTTCCGGCGAGAGGACCCGTACCATGAGTGACGAACGTTTCCCGACGACGCCTTCGGGCCTCAAGAAGATGCAGGACGAGCTCAAGCATCTGCAGTCGGTGGAGCGCCCACGCATCTCGGCTGAGATCGAGGTGGCCCGGGCGCACGGAGATCTCCGGGAGAACGCCGAGTACCACGCGGCCAAGGAGAAGCAGGGGCACATCGAGGGCCGCATCCTGAGCCTCAACGCGTGGATCGCCCGCGCCGACGTCATCGACGTGGCGGCCTTCAAGGGCCAGAAGACCATCAAGTTCGGCGCCAGCGTGGAGCTGCTCGACCTCGAGAGCGAGAAGAAGGTGAACTACCGCATCGTGGGCGAGTTCGAGGCCGATCTGAAGAAGCGCTGGATCTCCATCAACTCCCCGGTGGCGCGCGGGCTCATCGGCAAGAACGTGGGCGACGTGGCCACCATCAACAGCCCGGGTGGCAACCGCGAGTACGAGGTGCTCTCGGTGGCCTTCGAGGATGTCGCCTAAGCCCCTCGACGTGCTGCAGCGCCCGCTGGAGTTCGCGCTGGCGAACCTCTCGGCGGTGAAGAACCTGCGCGCCAACCTCCAGGCGGTGCTGGCCCGCGTCGATGACGCACGGGTCGCCGCCGCGTTGACCGAGGAGCTGGCGCACATCGACGCGGTCGATCCCACCTCTCGACGGGCGTCGATCCAGCGGGTGCTGAAGTTGGTGACCGGCGCGGCGCCCCCCGCAGCGCCGGCGCCGCCGGTGAAGCGGGCTCCCGTGGAGGTGACGCCGCCGGAGAAGAAGCCCGCCCGCGCCGCGCGGAGCCGGAAGGCCGCGCCGAAGCGCGACGAGGAGCCGGCGGCGAAGATGCTCAGCATCGCGCCCGGCGCCGGGCCGCTGGCCACGCCGCTCAAGTCGGTGGGGTGGAAGCTCAACCCGCGGCTGGTGGGCGCGCTGAACAAGAAGGGCATCACCCGGGCGGGCGACGTGCTGTTTCTGCTCCCGCGCGTCTATGAAGACCGTCGCCGGCTGAGGAAGATCGCGCAGCTGCGCAGCGGAGAGCGCGCCACCTTCATCGCCACCGTGCGCCGCGCCGAGGAGTCCTACGGGCGTGGGCGCCGGCAGTTCCGCGCGGTGCTGGCCGACGAGACCGGCTCCATCGCCGCGGTCTTCTTCCAGTCCGGCCCGTGGCTGAAGCAGAAGTTCCCCGAAGGGAAGCGGCTGGTGGTGTCGGGCGAGGTCCGGGCCACCAGCTACGGTTGGGAGGTGCCGCACCCGGAGGTGGAGCCGGCCGACGACGTGGAGTCGTCGCCGGTGCACTTCAACCGGGTGGTGCCGGTGTACCCGGGCTTCGAGCGCCACGAGCAGCGTCAGCTGCGGGAACTGGCCTTCAGGATCGCCGAGCTGTACGCCGAGGAGGTGGGAGAGCCGCTCCCGGAGCCGCTGCGCGCGCGCCACCAGCTGATGGGCCTGGGCGCCGCGTTGCGCTACTTGCACTTCCCGCCCGACGACGCGCCGATTCCCCAGCTCGACGCGCACATCTCGGTGGCGCACCGCCGGCTGGCCTTCGACGAGCTGTTCTTCTTCCAACTGGGCATGGCAGATCGGAAGAGCACACGTCTGAA
>CALNBU010000722.1 GCA_937875615.1 uncultured Archangium sp. | reverse complement strand
AAAAAGACAATGGCCGGAGGATCGTCGGAAGTGATGTTGTGCGCCGGGGAAAACTCCGGGTAACGATCCTTCACCCGCGCCGTTCCCCAGCCAGTACACCGCGGTCCAGAAGAAGAAGAGCGCGAAGTTCTTCGCGTCGGGCAGCTGCCGGAGCGCGCTGACGAAGCCGTCGACGATGCCGATGATCTTCTCGGTGGGGCCCGGCGCCAACCGCCCCAGCGTCCGCCGCAGCACCGACATCACCAGCTCGTGGCGCCAGCGCGCCAGCAGCAGGAAGAGGAACCCGCCGCCGAAGACCAGGAACATCGCCGTGGCCCCGCTGCGGATGAGGTTGATGCCGCGCGCGTCGGCGGGCACGAAGAACATCAACACCCACAGCAGCGTGGCGATGATGAGGCCGTCGATGATGCGCTCCAGCACCACCGAGGTCATCGCCGCCGAGCGCCGGATGTTCGAGCGCTGCGCGATGAGGAGCGGCCTCGCGAACTCCCCCAGCCGGAACGGGAGGATAATGAGCATCATGAAGCCGATGGCCGAGGCCTCGTTGAGCTGCTTGAAGGGCACCTTCTCGAGCGACGAGAGCAGGTGCCCCCAGCGCAGCGTGCGCGCGAGCTGAATCAACAGCAACGAGGCGATGAAGACCGGCATGGTCACCGCCCAGTTCGCCGACCGCAGAGAGCTCCACATGGCTTCCCACTGGGTGTCCTTGAAGGTCCACCAGAGGCACACCGCGGTGATGAAGAGGCTCACGCCCAGCTGAATCCAGCGCTTCACGCGGCCGGTTCCCTAGCGTCAATCAACCTGACCGGCCAGCAGCTTCGTGGGCCGCTCCCGCACCAACGAAGAGAAGGCCCGCGCGCCCACCGCCTTCTCCAGCGCGCGCAGCGCCTCGCTCAGCCACTGCTCCGCGCCCACCGGAGAGTGGAGATCGGACGCCGCCACCGCGTACAACCCCTCGTCGAGGAAGCGCCGCGCCAGCTTCTCGGCCGTCTTGCCGTAGCGCCCCAGCAGCGCGCCGAGGTCGAGCTGCAGCAGCGCGCCCTGCCCGACCAGCTCCGCGGCGCGGCCCTTCTTCTCGAACTCGAAGCAGCGCTCGGGGTGCGCGATGAGCGGCGTGACGCCCTTGAGCTTCATGCGGAAGATCATGTCGCCCAGCATCGGCACCGGCCCCTGGTACGGCGCCTCCACCAACAGCACCCGCCCGCCGCCCAGCGTGCGCGGAGTCCCCGCCGCCAGCGCCTCGAACAACGTCGGCTCCAGGAAGTAGTTCTCGGCGTTGACGTGCAGCGCCAGCGGCTGCCCCTCGGCGGCGAGGGCGGCCCGCACCTCGTCGAGCCGCGCGAGGCACAGCGCGCGGTCCACCGACGCGTACTCGCCCCGGGCGTGCGGCGACGGGGCCAGCGCGGTGTAGCCCAGGGCGTGGAACACCCGGGCCATGGCCAGCGTGTCGTGCAGGCTCCTGGCGCCGTCGTCGATGCCGGGCAGCAGGTGCAGGTGGAGGTCGACCAGGCCCATCGCCCCTCAACGCCAGTCGACGACGAGGCCGAAGTCGAGCCCGCCAGAGACGAAGGAGCCCCGCCAACCGGGAAGTTCACCGGCGAGCCGTAGCCGACGTACGCCGCCAATCTGAAGTGCGGGAGGAGCAGACCGCCCACCTGCACCCGCCCCTCCACGTAGGGCAACACCCGGCTCTCGTCGCGGTAGGTGCCGGGCTCGAAGGCGGCGCGGTACCACAGCGGCCCGAAGCCCACCTGAAAGCCCCAGTGCAGCCGGCGCCAGTCGTTGCGGTACATCACGCCCACGAGCGCTGCGTGCTGGTCGTGCGCGGTGAGCGGGCTGGGCCGGTTGACCCCGATGCCGCTGCCGAAGTTGAAGAAGGCCCCCAGGGTGTTGCGCGGCTGCTCCAGGAACAGGAACTCCCACTGCACCCGGAAGTGCGGCGAGAGCAGCTCCCGGCCCACCGCGTAGAACAGGCCCAGCGACAGCGAGCGCGGCACGTACCAGGGCACCAACGGCGCTCCGGCGCGGGCGTCCTCCATCGACTCCGGCTCGGTCGCCGCAGTCAACAACGCGCTGCACAACAGGGCCGCGAGCATGCCCCGCCGCGTTTCGTCCTCCACGAGTTGCTTGTCAATGACGAGAGCGGGTTCTACAAACCGCCGCGTTCCACGCCGTTCCCCTTATCTGGAGCCCCTTTTGTCTACGTCGCTTCGCACGTACGTCTTCCTCGACAGCCTCCAGCCGCAGCTGGCGGCGCACATCTCCACCACCTGCCGCGGCTACTTCCCCGTGCCGTACGTGGCGTCGCTCTTCGTGGAGATCGCGCCCGGCATGGCGATTCACCGCCTGATGGACACGGCGCTGAAGAACACCCGCGTGCAGCCCGCGACCCTGGTGGTCGAGCGCGCCTACGGCATGCTGGAGCTGCACAGCGAAGACAAGGGCGAGGTGCGCAGCGCCGGCGACGCCATCTTGAAGGAGCTGGGTGTCAGCGAAGACGCGCGCATCAAGCCGCGCATCGTGTCCAACACCATCATCCGCGCCATCGAGCCGATGCACGCCATGATCCTCGACAAGATCCGCTTCGGCTCGCTCATCGTCCCCGGCGAGTCGCTGCTCATCATCGAGACCGAGCCCGCCGCCTACGCCGCGCTCGCCGCCAACGAGGCCGAGAAGGCCGCCAACGTGAAGCTCATCGACGTCAACCCGGTGGGCGCCTTCGGCCGCCTCTACCTGGCGGGCACGGAGTCCGAGATCGACTCCGCGGCCGAGGCGGCGCTGGCCGCGTTGAAGGGCGTCACCGGTAAAGACAAGTAACCGTTTTCCCACACGCAGTTTCACAACACACGAGAGGTAGAGATGGCTGACGCACTGGGCATGATTGAGACCAAGGGCTTCGTGGGCATGGTGGAGGCCTCGGACGCGGCGGTGAAGGCCGCCAAGGTCGAGCTGGTCGGCTACGAGAAGATCGGCGGCGGCTACGTGACGATGATCGTCCGTGGCGACGTGGCGGCGGTGAAGGCCGCCATCGAGGCGGGCGCCCGCGGCGCCGAGCGCGTGGGCGAGCTGGTCTCCACCCACGTCATCCCGCGCCCCCACGCCAACATCGACCTCGTGCTCCCGCTCGGTCGCGCCGACCAGGCGAAGACCGAGGGCGGCAAGTAAGGACGCCCGCCGATGCTGCTCGGTAAAGTGGTGGGCACCGTGGTGGCCACCCGCAAGGAGCCCACGCTCGACGGTTCGCGCTTCCTGCTGGTGCGCGGCCTCGAGGCCGACGGCAAGCCCACCTCGTCGCTGGTGGTGGCGGTCGACGCCATGGGCGCCGGCGTCGGCGAGGTGGTGCTCTACGCCTCGGGCTCGTCGGCGCGGAACACCGAGCTGACGAAGGACAGGCCGGTCGACGCGGTCATCATGGCCATCGTCGACCAGGTCGAGTTCGACGGCCAGCTCACCTACGTGAAGTGATCGAAGCCCCTTCACCGGGGCGACGACGTTGGAGTGAAGAATGAACGACGCGCAGATCAACCAGATCGTCGAGCAGGTGGTCCGCCGTCTCTCCGGCGAGCTGGGCCGCCTCCCCGCTTCCGGCGGAGCCAGGGCCCCCGCGGTGATCTCCCGGCGCCCGGGCGTCTTCGATGACCTCGACTCCGCCACCGCCGCCGCCACCCGCGCTCAGGAAGAGTGGGTGGCGCTCGACCTCGAGGTGCGCGCGCGCGTCATCGAGGCCATGCGCCAGTGCACGCGCGACCACGTCAACGAGCTGGCCACCATGGCCGTCGAGGAGACCAAGCTCGGCAACGTGAAGGACAAGATCGCCAAGAACCTGCTGTGCGCCAACAAGACGCCGGGGCTGGAGCTGCTCAAGCCCCAGGCCTGGACCGGCGACCACGGGCTGATGTTGCTGGAGCGCGCGCCCTTCGGCGTCATCGGCGCCATCACCCCCACCACCAACGCCACCGAGACCATCATCAACAACGGCATCGCCATGGTGGCCGGCGGCAACTCGGTGGTGTTCAACGTGCACCCCACCGCCAAGGGCTGCGCCAACTGGTTCGTGCAGAAGCTGAACGAAGCCATCGTGGCGGCGGGCGGCCCTGCCAACCTCCTCTGCTCCATCGCCAACCCCACCATCGAGTCGGCGCAGGCGCTGATGAAGCACCCGAAGATCCGCCTCCTGGTGGTGACCGGCGGCCCGGCGGTGGTGAAGGCGGCCATGAACTCCGGCAAGCGCGCCATCGCGGCTGGCCCCGGCAACCCGCCGGCGGTGGTCGATGAGACCGCCAACCTCGCGCGCGCCGCCAGGGACATCGTCGATGGCGCGTCGCTCGACAACAACATCGTGTGCATCGTCGAGAAGGAGGTCTTCGCGGTCGCCTCCATCGCCGACGAGCTCAAGCGCGAGATGCAGAAGTTCGGCGCCTACGAGGTGCCGTCGTCGGCCATCAACCGGCTGGAGAAGCTGGTGGTGCACGACGGCCATCCCTCGAAGGACTGGGTGGGCCGCGACGCCACCAAGATCGCCGCCGCCGCCGGGCTCAGCGCCCCCGCCGGCACCCGGCTGCTCTTCGCCGAGGTCGACCCCACGCACCCCTTCGTGCAGGCCGAGCTGCTGATGCCCGTCATCGGCTTCTCACGCCTGAAGACGGTGGAAGACTGCATCGCCGCGGCCGTGCAGGCGGAGCACGGCTTCGGCCACACCGCCACCGTGCACTCCACCAACATCGACGTGCTCTCGGCCATGGGCCGCATCATCAACACCTCCATCTTCGTGAAGAACGGCCCCTCCTTCGCCGGGCTGGGCTTCACCGGCGAGGGCTACACGTCGTTCACCATCGCCTCGCCCACCGGCGAGGGGTTGACCACGCCCATCAGCTTCACCCGCGAGCGCCGCTGCACGCTCAAAGATTCCTTCCGCATCGTCTGATGGCCGTCACCGGACCCGCGCTCGGCCTGCTGGAGCTGGAGTCGCTGGCGCGCGGCGTGGTGGTGGCCGACGCGCTGGTGAAGCAGGCGCAGGTGCGCATCGCCCTCGCCGAGCCGGTCTCTCCGGGGAAGTACCTGCTGGTCTTCGTGGGCGGTGAGGCCGAGGTGGCCGAGGCCTTCGCGGCCGGCGTCGCGGCGGCGGGTCCGCTGCTGCTCGACTCGCTCCAGCTCCCGCACCTCTCCGAGGCGGTGGTGGCGGCGCTGTTGGGTGGCGAGGTGGCGCCCGCGCCCGCCGACGCCTCGCTGGGCGTGGTGGAGCTGCACACCGTGGCCTCCACCCTTCGCGCCGCCGACGTGGCGCTCAAGGCCGCGCTGGTGACGCTGACGCACCTCCAGCTCGCGAAGGGCATCGGCGGCAAGGGCTGGTTCACCCTGGCCGGCGAGCAGCACGACGTCGAGGCCGCCTTGCAGGCCGTGGGCGCGGCCGTGGAGGCGCCGCTGCTGGTGGCCACCGAGCTCATCTCGCGCCCGCACGCCGAGCTGCCTCACCCCTCGCGCTGAGGTGCCCGCAGCAGGGCCCAGGCCTTCTCGAGGCGCTGCGCGCGGAGCTTCGAGGCGACGTCGAGCAGCTTCTTGTCGCGCTCGAAGCGCGCGCGGAAGTCGGGGGCGAAGCGCTCCCACGGCAGGCCGTCGAGGAGCGACCGCGCGGCGCTCAAGGCCCCCGCCAGC
>CALNBU010000721.1 GCA_937875615.1 uncultured Archangium sp. | reverse complement strand
CATCACCTCGTCATGGACGGTGACGTCCGACGCGCCCTTGGCCTTTTCGATCGAGAAGGACAGCACCTGCCGTCCCTCGATCATGGCGAGGTTGCGCTGTTCGGCATAGCCGTCGGTGACCTTCGCGACGTCCGACAGGCGGATCGTGCGGCCGTTGCCGATCGAGATGCGCGTCTCGCCAAGCTGGAAGGCGTTGGCCGCGTTGCCGACGATCTCCGCCCCGCAGAGCGTCAGGTCGAGGTTGTCGCCGCCATCTTTGTACAGCGCGCCGCCGTTGCCGCCGGAGCCGACCTGGTGGCCCTGACAGCCGCAGCCGGTGGGGTCGACGGCGTTGGCGCCGGTGCCCACCGCCTCGTTGGCCTGGAAGTAGGAGTTGGAGACGAAGGCGCCGCCGAAGAGCAGCCCCACCGCGCCGCCGTTGCTGGCCTTGTTGCGGCGGAAGGCGCTGGTGGCGATCTGCGTGGTGTGCGCCGTGCCCTGAACGTACAGGGCGCCGCCGCCGGTGTCCGGGCCCACGGTGGCGCCCTCGTTGTCTTCGAAGGTGCAGCCGATGACGCGCAGCGCGCCGTCGCGCACGTACACCGCGCCGCCCTGGCCGTCCTTGAAGCCCGAGGCGCAGCGGTCGTTCGGCGCCTGGGTGCAGGTGGCGATGGTGTCCTTCGGGGTGGCCTTCCCGTTGATGAAGCGCAGGCCCTGCAGCGTCAGCACGTCGTTGCTCCGCTGCCAGTGACCCTCGTGGTTCCACTCGATGATGCGGCTCCCCCGCTGCGCGTCGAGCGTCACCTTGCCGCCGCCGTCGATGACGGTCTCGATCGGCGCCTCGTTCGCGTAGGCGTTGGAGGTCGGCGGCTTCAGCGCCTCGGTCACCACCACGGTGACGGCTTCCTCGCCGCAGGCGAAGGTGATGACGCCGCCCTGACTCACCGCGGCCTTGAGCGCCTCGAAGGTGCAGCTCTCCTTCGTGCCGTCGCCCACCACGAGGTCCGGCGAGGAGGTGTCGACGCGCCGCGCCTCGGCCGGGAGCTGCAACGTCTGACAGGCGCCTTCAGGGTGGCCGGTGTCGGGGGGCGGTTGCGTGCCGCCGCCACCACAGCTCAGGCACAACAGCCAGCAGAACGTTGGGAGCCTCATGGCGCGGGAGCATCGTACGGCGCGGGTCGACTGGCAGCCGGTATTCTTCTTCATCGGGCGTGAAGCAGGCTTTCACGCGCCTGGCCCCGCGCATAAGCTCCGGTGTCGCCCATGGCGGTGTCACTCGAATCGGAGGCTGTCATTGTCAACCCGCTCAAGGCGAGCGGGTTGGTCGATGCTGCCGGGTTGGAGCGGGCGCGGGCCTGGGTTCGGGAGCGTGGTGGCGCGTTGTCCGACGCGCTACTGCGGCTCAACGTCCTCAAGGAGGTGGACTTCCTCCGGGTCTTCGCGGAGCTCTACTCGACCCGCTTCGTGAAGGCGGAGAAGCTGCGCGGCATCCGCCTCGATGACGAGCTGCTGGAGCGGGTCGGGGTGCGGAGCGCGGAGCGGCTCCGCATGTGCCCGGTGCACTTCGACCGACAGACCAGCGATGTGTCGGTGGTGGCGTCGGTGCCGCTGGCGGCCAACCTGGTGCCCGAGCTGCGGCAGGTGACGGGCGCGCGCACCGTCACCGTCTTCGTCGCGACCGCCGGCGCGGTGGCGGCGCTGATCCGCCGCGCCTTCTACCGTCGCGACGACGCCTTCGCCGAGGTGACGCCGAACGGCGCGGGGCCAGGGTTCTCCAGCGGTACGCAACCGGCGATGCCGGCGCTCAACGATCCCGCCGACGAGAGCGAGGAGCGCACCAGCATCCGCATGGTGGGTGAGGTCACCGGCACCGCCGACGCGCTCCCGCCGGAGCGGGAGCCCGAGGGCAAGACGGTGATGGTGAAGCTGGAGGACCTCACCATCGCCACGCTGCGCCGCGAGAACGCGCGCTACCGCATCGCGCAGGAGTTCCATCGTCGGGTCTCGCTGGAGCGCAGCGTGGAGGCGATGGTCGATCGAATCCTTTCGGTCATCTTCGAGCTGTTGAACGCCGACGGCGCCGCGGTGTGGCTCACCTCGGGGCGCTACGCGTCGAAGTCGAGGACCGGCGACCACGTGGTGGAGGTGCCGCGCACCATCATCGACCAGTCGCTGGTGAGCGACCACGGCATCCTGACGCACAACGCGGCGCTCGACGAGCGCTTCGATCGCAGTCAGTCGGTGATGGTCCGGGGCGTGAAGAGCGTGATGGCGGTGCCGCTGCGCACCACCCGCACCGGGATCATCGGCATCCTCTACGTGGAGTCGGTGTCGATGAGCTCCGCCTTCACCGAGGAGGATCTCCCGCTGCTCGACGGCATCGCGTCCCAGGCCTCCATCCTCCTCGACAACGCCGCGCTGGTGACCCAGGTGCAGAAGGAGGTCGAGACCCGCGCCAGCCTCTCCCGTTTCCTCTCTCAGGCGGCGGTGGAAGAGGTGCTGTCGGGCCGGCTCAAGGTGAACATGGCCGGGCAGAGCGCGGAGGTGACGGTGCTCTTCGCCGACATCCGTGGCTTCACCACCATGAGCTCCCACATGCCACCGGAAGAGGTGGTGCGCTTCCTCAACGTCTTCTTCGGTGAGGCGGTCGACGCGGTGGAGCACAACGGCGGCGTGGTGGACAAGTTCATCGGCGACTGCGTGATGGCGGTGTGGGGCACGGTGAAGTCGCGCGAAGACGACGCGCGCAAGGCCATCGCCGCCGCGCTGGAGATCGTCGAGCGGGCCCGGAAGATCCGCGTGAACGGCGCGCCGCTGGAGATCGGCGTGGGCCTGCACACCGGCCCCGCAGTGGTGGGGGCCATCGGCGCCGCCCGCCGACAGGACTACACCGCCATCGGCGCCACGGTGAACCTCGCCGCCCGCCTGTGTGGCATCGCGCACAGCGGCCAGGTGCTGGTGACCAGCGACACCCTGCTGCGCGCGGGCCCGGGGGTGATGAACGAGGCCAGCGACGCGGTGCTCCTCAAGGGCATCGACACACCCATCGTGCCCTACGTGGTGCGCTCGTTGACCCTCCCGCTCCAGTTGGGCCTGGTGTCGGCCCCCGCGCAGCGATGAATTGACGCGGGTGGGCATCGTTCCTAAGCCGTCGTCCCTGCCTCGACCTCAAGGAGATCAACGTGTTCGCAGCCATCGCCGCCGTCGTCCTCGCCGCCGCGCCCCAAAGCCCACTCGAGCTGGTCAAGAGCATCGACGCCGAGGTGCAGAAGGAGCTCAAGGCGCCGGACGCCTCCACGGAGAAGCTGGCCGCGCGGGCCGACGAGTTCCTGGACTTCGCGGAGCTGGCGAAGCGCGCCATGGGCGAGGAGTGGAAGAAGCTCAACAAGAAGCAGCAGGACGAGCTCGGCTCGACCATGAAGGGGCTGTTGAGGGCCAGCTACGCGCAGAAGGCGGTGAAGGATCAGGGCGGCGGCGGCGCGAAGGTGGAGTACGGCGCGGAGAAGATCACCGGCAATGAGGCGGTGGTGAACACCTCGCTGCTGGTGAAGAAGGACACCTTCCAGGTCACCTACAAGCTGTTCCGCGCCGACGAGAAGGGCGCCTGGCGCATCTACGACGTGGTGAACGACGAGGTCTCGTTGGTCAGCACCTACGCCGACGAGTTCAAGAAGCAGCTGGCGAAGAAGGGCTTCGACGGCCTGCTGGAGACGCTCAAGAAGCGCCAGGCCTCGCTCGAGAAGCAGAACGCCTCGGACGTCGCGCAGAAGAACTGACGCGTCCGTCAGCTCCAGCGCTCGCGGCCGAAGAAGCGCAGGGTGTTGGCGTGGAGCTCGGCGCTCAAGGGGCGCTCCAGCGCTCGCTCCATGGCGGCGATCACCAGCGGGAGGTGCGCGGGCTCGTTGCGCTCGCCGCGGTGCGGGTGCGGCGGCTGGTCTGGCGCGTCGGTCTCGACCATCAGGCGCTCCGGGGGAATCTTCCGCAGGGCGTCGAGCGGCCGGCGGGCCTCGGGGAAGGTGAGGGGCCCCGCGAATGAGAAGTGACAGCCCAGCCGTGCGTACCGGGGCGTCAGCTCCGCCGAGCCCGAGTAGCTGTGCAGCAGCAGGCCGGCCTCGGGGACCCCGGCGGTCTCCAGGTAGCGCTGCAGGTGCGGGTGAGCGCGGTAGCAGTGCACCAGCAGCGGGAGCCGATGCCGTCGCGCCAGCTGGACGTGGGCGTCGAAGACGCGGAGCTGTCTGGCCATGGGGGCGCCGGCCTCGCTGGGCCCGTCGAGGCCACACTCGCCCACTGCGAGGGCCACGCCGCTCTCCAGCAGGGCGTCCAGGCGCGCCAGGTGCGCCGCGTCGTCGGCCTCTGGAAGCTGCGGCAGGTGCTGCGGGTGGATTCCCAGCGCTACCTGTACCCGGGCGTCGCGAGCGGGCCAGCCGAGCAGCGCCTCCCAGGCGTCGGGGCCGATGGCGGGCACCACCAGCCCGGTGAGCCCCGCCGCCCAGGCCCGGCGCAGCACCGCGTCCCGGTCGGCGTCGAAGCGGGCCACGTCGAGGTGACAGTGGGTGTCGATCACGCCGGTGTGCCGTGGGGCGCCTGCGCGGCCAGCGCGGCGTGACCGGCCTCGTCGACGGGCTCGCTCTCTTCGACGAGCAGCTGGGGTACGTCCTCGATGACCCGGTAGCGGCGCCGGAGCCGGGGGTTGTAGAGGAAGCCACCTTGCTCGAAGTACCAGAGGGGGCCTTTGTCTTCGGGGCAGGCCAGGACTTCGAGGAGCCGGGGGTCGAGCGCCATGTTTCAGAGTCTACCTTGCCGACGCGCACGAGCGCGGCTATCTGCCGTCACTCCGTGCGGCTCCTCGCCCTGATCATGTGCGTCGTTTCGGTCAGCGCCGCCGCCGAGGAGGCCGTGCGCTACCGCGAGGTGGACGCCGGCGTACACATCCCGGTGCTGACCAGGGCTCCGGTGCTGGTCACCTTCGTCGAGGCCGTCTACCCACCTCAGATGCAGGCGCAGGGCGTCACCGGTCGGGTCCGCATGGCGGTCACCATCAACGACGACGGCTCGGTTGGCGAGGTGCGCGTGGTCGAGGGGCCCGGCGAGGGCTTCGACGAGGCGGCGGTGGAGGCGGTGCGCCAGTTCGTGTTCACGCCCGCGGAGGTCGACTTCAAGCCGGCCACGGTGCAGATCGAGTACGTCTACAACTTCGTGCTCAAGGAGCCGGAGGATGCGGGCGTCGAGGCGCTCCCCGACGCCGGCGCGGCGCCCGACGCGAAGCTGCTCGGCACGCTGCTGGTGCGCGGCGCCCGCGGAACGGTCCCGGGCGCCATCATCCGCTGCGACGATCACGAAGAGCTCGAGGCCTTCTCCGACGAGGAGGGGCGCTTCGAGCTGCCGGTGTACTCGGGCGAGTGTTCCTTCCGGGCCACCAGCTCGGAGTACGAGCTGTTTACGACGCGGGAGCACCTGGAGCCCGGAGAGACGAAGGAGGTGCGCTTCTTCATGCTCCCGCGCGTGGTGGGCTTCCAGACGGTGGTGCGCGGCACGAAGGACAAGAAGGAGGTCGTGCGCCGCACCGTGGAGCGCAAGGAGGTGCAGAAGCTGCCCGGCACCTTCGGAGATCCCATCCGTGTCATCCAGAACTTCCCCGGCGTGGCCCGCGCGCCCTTCGGCCTGGGGCAGCTCATCGTGCGCGGCGCCAACCCGTCCCAGACGCTGACCTTCTTCGACGGCGTGGAGATCCCGCTGCTCTTCCACCTCGCCGGCGGGCCCTCGGTCATCAACGCCGAGTTCCTCGATCGCGTGGACTTCTTCCCCGGTGGCTTCGGCAGTCGCTACGGGCGCGCGGTGGGCGGCGTGGTGGACGTCAGCAGCCGCAAGGGCGCCGCCGACACCTGGCACGGCGTGGCCAAGGTCGACCTGCTCGACGCCAGCCTCTTCATCGAGGCGCCGCTGAGCAAGGACGTGTCGGTCGCGGCGGCCGCGCGGCGCAGCTACATCGACGCGCTGATGCCGCTCATCCTGCCCCAGGATCCCGAGGGCGGGACGCTGGTGGCGCTCCCCGCGTACTG
Source organism: uncultured Archangium sp. (assembly GCA_937875615.1). GTDB lineage: Bacteria > Myxococcota > Myxococcia > Myxococcales > Myxococcaceae > Archangium_A. The sequence goes on along the minus strand of CALNBU010000721.1, from coordinate 227 downwards.
GGACTACCAGGTGCGCCTCGACGTGGGCGGCCGCAAGGGCCAGAAGCTGGGCGACGGCCAGTCTCACTTCTCGCTCTTCGCCTTCGGCTCCGACGACACCATGAAGCTGGTGGCCTCCGGGGGTGGGCGCAACGTCGACGTCTCCGTCACCTCCCAGACCAGCTTCCACCGGCTGATGGGCAGCTGGTCGTACCGCCAGGGCGACACCACCTTCAAGCTGACGCCGT
>CALNBU010000720.1 GCA_937875615.1 uncultured Archangium sp. | reverse complement strand
AAGCTGGACAGCGGCATCCACGGAGGCATCGCGCCCACCATGGCGCGCAGGGCGTTGGTCTCGTTCTGCACCGCCAGCGAGGTGATGACGAGGAAGGGGCCCCGGCGCAGGGTGGAGAAGGCGCGCGAGGAGGTGCCATCTTCGTCGGAGGCCTGCTGGGCCTGGTCCCGGTCCTGCTCGAAGCCGCGGGCCGCCGACCAGTTGTTCATCAGGCGGGTGTCGGGGTCGAAGCGTCCCGGCCTGGAGAAGCGCGCGGTCCACAGCTGGCCGGCGGTGTCGCCCACCACCGCGGTGTCGAAGAAGCCGTCGCGGCGGAACACCGCGCCGTCGCCGTAGTCGGCCATGGCCACCGGGGCCACCACGCTGTGCGTGAGCCAGCGCTGGCTGCTGGTCCGGTCCGCGGCGTCCGAGGGGTCGAACTCCCACTTCCACAACAGGTTGTCAGAGCGGCCGTTCACCTTCCCGTTCCAGACGTCGAGCATGTACAGGCCCCGGCCGCGATCCAGCGCAGGAGACCACCCGCCGCCCACCATCACCACCCAGCGCTCGGCGCTGGCGCAGTCGGTGCCGTCGCTGCAGGCGCCGCGCACCGGCGCGTTGAGCGGGCGTTCAGCGGGGGGCAGCGGACCGGCCTCGAGCAGCACCGGGCCGATGGGCGGCGGCTTGGCGCCCAGCTGCAGCAGCGTCTTGCCGAAGGTGGCGGCCTCCGCCGAGCACGGCTGGGGGAAGAGCCAGCGGAAGCCCGGCGTCGCGCCGTTGCCGGCCGCGTCGAAGCGCAGGTCGAGGGCCCAGTAGTGCGTGCCGCCGCGCCCGTTGGCCACCACCGCCACGGTGTGGAACTCCTCACGCTGCTTGGCGCCGTCGCGGTTGGCGTCCTCCCAGATGTCTCGCACCATGACGTCGCCGTCGACCAGGTAGGTGTGCCCGAGGAGCAGCTCGTGCAGGCGGGGGAGCAGGTCGGGCGGAATGAAGGCCCACACCTCCCGGCCGGTGCCGCTGGCGGGGTCGGAGGCGGTGACCGAGGCGCCGAGGTTGCACGCCTCGGTGGTCTCGCCGTCGTGGAAGGCGTGGAGCATGCCGTCGTTGGCGCCCACCAGCACCAGGCGATCCCGGGTGCGGGCTCGGTAGACGTAGGCGTCGTAGGGGTCGAGGGCGGGCGGCGTGGTGTGACAGCCGGGGTCGGCCTGCGTCTCTGCCGCGGCCATCGGGGTGGGGGTGAAGCCGCCCTGCGCGGCGAAGAGCGTCGCCACGCACTGGTTGTCGAGGCCCAGCTGGCAGAAGGTCTTCTCCACCGGCGGGTTCACCACCACCGGCGAGGAATGAAAGATGTCGCCCAGCGCGTGCTCGCGGATCTCGTTGCGGTCCGCGTCTCCGTCGGCGTCGCCGAGGTCGCGGCCCCGCACCCAGTCGATGAGCAGGCGCACGCACAGGGTGTCGAGCTGGGCCTGCGCGGTGGCGGGCAGGCCGTACAGCGCCGCGGCCTCGTTGACCTGCAGGTTGAGCCGCTCGAGCAGCACGCCCCGGGCGCCGGCGTGGACCGGACAGAAGCCGCTGCCGAGGATGCCCAGGCTGTCGGCCAGCGCGGCGGCCGAGGCGGCGTTGAAGGGCACCACCTGGTCCTCGCTGGTGAACGCCCCGTCGCCGTCGGAGTCGAGGACCGTGTAGATGTTGCGCTGCTGCCAACCCTGCGCGCGCAGGGCGGTGCTCGCCTCCCACCACGGACGGGCGTCGCCGCCGCCGCCCTGCTTCACGAAGTTGCCCTCGTGGTCCTCGACGACGATGGCGCCGTCGGCGTCGACGACGAACACGTCGGCCTTGTCGGTGTCTCCGGTGTCGGCGTTGAGGTTGGTGTCCTCCACGAACTCGTTGAACTGCCCGAAGCGGTGCAGCGTGCCGTACCAGTGGCCGTTCTCCTGAGGCTTCATGCGCGGCACGATGGCGGTGAGGGCGGTCCCCGGCGTCTGCACGCTGGAGATGGCCGCGGCGCTGAACGCGTTGTTGCGCGCCACCACGTCGTCGATGATGGACACCAGCGCCGCCTTGAGCTGGGCGCTGTTCTCCGCCGGGTAGAAGCGGCCGCCGCCGTAGTGCGCGATGGTGCGCAGGTTGTTCGAGTCGCTGGCGTCGTTGGAGAAGCCCACGGTGTAGGTCGCCACGCGCTGGTCGTTGTCGTAGTCGAGCCGCATGTCGTGCTCCCACCAGAACTTCGCCACCCGCGCGGTGTTGAGGCCGGCCGCGTTGCAGCCCGTGCCCTGACAGGTCACCGTCTGGCTGGCGATGGGGGCGGGCAGCGCGCCGAGGGAGAAGTTGCCGTTGGGGTCTCCGTCGGTGAGCAGGATGATGGCGTTGAGCCCGCAGCCGGAGCACACGCTCTTCTCGGTGGGGCCGCTGGCCGTCTCGTCGAAGTCCGGGTCGGTCGGGTAGTTGGGGCCGAACCAGCCCACGAAGGGGTCGGGGGTCTTCGACTTGAAGTAGTGGCCGGCGGCGTAGACCGCGTCGACCAGCGGAGTGCTGGTGGTGTAGGTCAGCTCGCGGCGCAGCGAGTCCATCAGCAGCTCGTGCTGGTTCCGGGTGCGCGCCTGCATGTCGGGGACGCCGCAGGTCGGCGGCGCCCGGTTGTTCTTGCTGAACATGCAGATGCGTCCGTACGAGAAGCCCTGGCTGCTCTCGGAGCGCCAGCAGGAGTCGCTGGTGTTCATGCTGAAGACGGAGACCGACATGCGCACCTCGGGGAGGTCGTGCGCGAGCTGGGTCATCACCGCGGCCGACGAGGAGTCGCGGGGGCCGAAGAAGTTGAGGAAGTTGCCCGTCGCGCGGCGCGTCCACTGGTCGTGGACGTAGTAGCCCCGGGTGGCGAGGCAGGTGCGGCACTGGTCTCGCCGCGCGTTGGTCACGCCGGCGCCGAGGTAGCAGGCGTCGTTGTTGGTGGTGAGCGCCGACTCCGGCGTGGCGGTGCTCCAGCCCGGCGGGAGCGTGCGCGAGTAGATCTGGGCGTTGCGGCGCCCGGCGCCCCCGGGGAGAAACACGCGCCCGCCCGGCGCGTTGTCGTAGTTGGGCGTGTAGGGCGTGAGCGTGTTGCCGTTGCAGTTGTCGGCGTTCGCGGGGCTGCTGCTGGCGTTGAGCGGACAGCGGGCGCTGAAGCCGCCCTCGGGCACGTCGTAGTACCGGGTCACGTCGTACCAGTTGGGGATGGTGCCGCCCCAGTTCGCCCACATCTTGGGGTAGGCCACGTCGGGGTCGTAGCCCTGCGCGAAGTTGCTGTGGCCGCAGCCGCTCGAGGAGGGCCAGGCCTGGGGCCAGTCGGCCATGGAGAGCGAGGTGTCGAGGATGATGTGGATGGTGGGGCGCCCACCGGACCGGGTGAAGAAGCTCTCGTCGGACCCCCGGAGCGGGTTGAGCAGCGAGTCGAGGTAGGAGGTCGACTGAGCGCAGCACGCGCCCGAAGACGGGGCGGCGAGCGCGAGGGAGGGCAGCAGCAGGGCGACGGCGACGACGGACTTCATGATGACCTCACAGGCCGTAACGGAAGACGAACTCGACCTCGGCCTCGCGCACCGGGTTCTGTTCCCGGCACTTCATCACCACCCGGTAGTAGCCACCGAAGGTGGGCGGAGCGATGCGGTTCTCCAGGCTCTGCACCTGGCGCCGCGACGCGACCATGGCCGCTGCGGGGACCACCGCCACGGTGCCGGGCGCGGTGGCGGGGTCCTGCTCGTAGTGCGAGATGGAGACGATGGTGCGCTCGCCCACGGCGCCCGACGGCAGCTCCTTCCAGCGGGTGCCGCCCTGCGTGCTGAGGGTGACCTCGGTGGCCGGCACGCGCACGCGCAGGTTGGCGAGGAGGTGGCGGCGCGCGGCGTCGGCGCACGAGGAGAGCTCGTCGCCGACCAGCTTGCTGGCCGCGGCACTGCGGTTGGCGCCGGTGAAGCTGATGGCGCCGGACACCAGCACCAGGAGGATCGCCAGCGCGACGAGGGTGATGAGCAGCGCGTTGCCGCGGAGAGAGACGACGTGGCGCATCAGCCACCCCAGGTGTTGAGGAGATCGCCCGCCGCGCGGGTCAGCACCGGTTGGAAGAACGTGCGGGAGGCGAGGTTGGGGGTCCGGACCGAGGTGGTGGTCGTCAGACGGTAGAAGGCGTCGGGCTCGGCGGCGTCGGGCGCCCAGTTGCCGAGCGCCTGCACCGGGTACAGCCCGAGCTGGCGCTGCGGCAGCGGGTGCTGGGTGCGCAGGGTCAGCGAGAGGCGCACGCCGCGGACGTTGGTGGGGTGCGCGTTGAAGCGCTGTGGATCTCCGTAGGCCAGCTCGTAGGCGGGCTGGGTGTGGGGCGCCGCCGGGTCCGGGAGCTCGGGCGCGACGGCGGGATCATCGCCGAGCACCTGGGTGCCGTCGGTGTCCAGCGGAGGCACGGTGGGCGACCGGTTCATCACCCAGGCCACCTGGAAGTTCTCCACGTCGGCGGCCAGCGGTTCGAGGTCGCACGCGGCGAGGTTGGTCAGGCAGTCGGTGGGGCGGTTGAGCGAGCGGTACATCACCAGGAAGGGGCGGGCGCGGACCTCCGGCGGTTGAGGCGGGAACAGCTCGATGCGCACGCGGCGCTCCTGCACCAGCAACAACATCGGCGCGCCGGGGCCGGTCTGTTGGAAGCACGCCGCGCTGCTGGGGGTGGGGTAGGGCGCGGTCGCCGCCTCGAACTGGAAGGCCGAGGCGGTGGCGTCGGCTGGCGCGGTGGCCCGGACGAAGCCCCAGGCGCCGGAGTCACAGACCAGGAGAAAGTGTTGCCCGGGCCGCACCTGGACCCCCAGCGTGCCGGCGGCGACGTTGATGGCGCCCGAGGCGGTGAGCGCGGCGTCGGCGGAGGCGCGGCGCAGGTATTGGGGGTCGCGGTAGCGGAAGGCGAGATCATCGGTCACCACCGGCTGAGGCAGTTGATTGCTCCCGTCGGGTTGGAAGGTGCAGTTGTCGCGCGGGTCCGCGGCGTTGCAGGGCAAGCCGGCCAGCGGGGCGAGCTCGAAGGCCAGCTCCGGGGGAAGGCCGAAGCCGGCCAGCACCACCGAGCGCTCCAGCAGCGCGGTGGCCAGGCGGGCGGACTCCACCGTGCGCTTGGCGTGGACCTCGCGCTGGTAGACCTGCTGCACGCCGATGAAGCCGGCCGACAGCGCCAGCAGCACCAGGCTGGTCACCACCAGGCCCACCAGGAGCTCCACCAGGGTCATGCCCCGCTTCACAGCTCGACCCCCGCGTTGTTGCCGTTGGGCCCGGCGTCGTAGAGGCCGACGAACTGGGTGTGCACGATGCGCCGCCCCGGGAGCAGCGCGTTGCGCATGGACACCGCGATGTAGACGGTGGCCGCGCCGTCGAGCTCGGGCGCGTACACCAGCCAGCGCCGGTAGTTGTCGGGGACCGGCGTCCAGCGCGGCGTCAGGCGGAGGGCGGGGATGACCTGCGCTTCCCAGTCGTCGAGGTCGACGGCGCAGGTCGAGGCCAGCGGCGGCGCCGGAGACAGCAACCCGGGGTTGTCGAGGGCGCCGAGCATCTGTCGCTCCTCGGCGGACAGCGACGAGAGGTCGCGGCAGGTGGTGGCGAAGGGGCCCGCCTCCAGCGCGGCGCGGCTGCGGCCCACCAGCCCGAGGCGGATGTCCTGCGCGAGCGAAGAGAGCGTGGTCATCCGGCTGGCGATGGTGTTCTGCCGCGCGGCGACGATGATGCCCTGCAGGGTGCCGGTGATGCCGATGGCCAGCACCGTCGCGGCGATGAGCCCTTCGAGCAGCGAGACGCCTCGGGGAGCGGTCTTCACAGCGGGTGCACTCCCACGAAGCCGGTGGCGCCGGACACCGTCACCACGTAGCGGCGGCCGC
>CALNBU010000719.1 GCA_937875615.1 uncultured Archangium sp. | reverse complement strand
GGCCGGGTTCTCAAGGATGTTCGGCTCGGTGCCGTTCTTGAGGTACCACTGGCCCGGGTAGCGGGGATCATCGGGGGGCACCGGCATCGACGCCGGCTTGCGCCAGAAGGCGGCGTTCGGTTCCACGAAGCGCACGCCCGGCGCACCGTGGAGCGCCTGCGCGAGCTGCAGCCCGTCCCGCTCGCCGCGGGCGTCGCGCACCAGCCACAGGCGCCGGCGGGGCAGCACCTCGCGCTCTCCGACGAGCCCCAGGGCGCGCAGGGCGGCCGGCACCTCGACGTTCGGCGCGAAGGCCACCAGCGCCTGGTGGTTGATGTACGCCTCGGCCTGCCAACCGGGGCCGCTGAAGAGGACGCGCGCCGGCGCGTGCCGCGAGGGCTCACTTTCCACGAGTCGCTGCGGGGAGAGTGGAAGTGCAGAATTGACGATGAAAATCAGTTGCAATACCAAGGCTTCCTCATGACACGAGATCTGATCGATTGCGTCAAGCTGGGTGTGACCGCGCTGGTGTTGGCCGGGTGTCCGGGGCCGGAGGTGGTGGACGGTGGCGTCGACGCGGGCGGGGAGGATCCGCCGGGGCCGCAGTGCACCTCGCCGACGCCGGTGAAGTGCTTCGACGACTCGATGCTCAAGCTCACGTTGTTCGGCAACGACTCGAGCGGCCAGCCGATCATCAATCAGGACACGGTGGAGGAGGAGAGCACGGTGGCCGGCGAGTTCACCACCCACCTCGACACCCGCGCCGGGGGGCTCTCGCCGACCAAGTCATACCTCTACCTCTCGTTCACCGACGTGGGTCTGGTGCGCGTGGACCTGAGCGACGAGCAGGCGCTCGACTCCATGGAGTGGGACATCGCCGCGCGCCGCTACGACGTGCGCATCAACGCCGGCGTCAGCGGGCCCAGCTGTACGCAGGCGGCGCGCCTCGCTCCGGGAGCGACCTTCGAGTCGACCACGCAGGTGCCGGAGGACACGGTGTGGCGCACCGAGGCGTACCTCACCGAGGGAGAGCCGGGCGACGGCGGCGTGCCCGCGTGCGACCTCCTCTCGCACCCCAGCGGGCTGGGCATCTCCACCGCCATCTCCAGCTATTGGGCCTACCAGTCGTGCGTGCAGATGACGGGCAACATCTACGTGCTGCACCTTCGCGACGGGAAGTACGTCAAGCTGCAGGTGCTGGCGTACTACTCGCCGGAGAATCAGGAGATCTGTGATGACACGGGCTCGGTGCCGTCGCCGACGAATGCTGGCAACCTGCGCATCCGCTGGGCCTACGTGAATGGTCCGGACTGAGCTCCTCGCGGTCGCCTGCCTGGCGCTCTGCGCCTGCGGCACGGACACGGAGCTTACGCCGCGCGAGGGCGCGGTGTGCGTCACCCACGACGAGCTGCGCCCGGACTCGCCGGGGGCGCAGCCGGGCGTGGCGCCTGCCTACACGGCGCAGGACGAGGTGCTGGCCTTCGGGCCGGCGGACGCGGCGGTGGTGGTGCACTACGCCCGCAGCGGGCCCCACGCGGTGGGGGCGACCGACGCCGACGACAGCGGCGTCCCGGACTTCGTGGAGCTCGTCTCGTCGGTCTACGGCGAGGTGCTGGCGAAGTACCACGACGAGCTGGGCTTCGCCCTCCCGCCCTCGGATCTCGAGGTGCCCGACGGCAACGGCGGCGACGGGCGCTTCGACGCCTACCTCCTCGACTTCAACGGCCGCGCCGATGGGCACTTCCAGGTGGAGTGCCTGAGCGCCGACGCGGCGAGCTGTCCGGGGCACATGACGCAGGAGAACGACTTCGCGGGTTACGGGTACCCGAGCCCGGAGGCCGGCGCGCGCATCGTCTCCAGCCACGAGTACTTTCACGCGGTGCAGGCCGGCTATGACCGGCGCCAGGGCGCGGTGCTGGGGGAGGGCGCGGCGGTGTGGGCGAGCGAGCAGTTCGACCCGTCGCTCGATGATCTCGAGCACTTCTCCCGCGGTTACCTCGGCGCTCCGGAGCGGCCGCTCGACGAGGAGCCCACCGGACCCGTCGACGCCTTCACCTATGGCACCGCGCTGTTCTTCGAGTGCGTGACGGACGCGCGCGGCGTCGGGGTGATGCGTCGGCTCTACGAGTCCCTGGGCGAGGGCCAGCCGTGGCTGCCCGCGCTGGGGGCGGTGCTGGCCGCTGACGGCGGCGAGCCGCTCCGCCCGACGCTGCGCCGGTGCTTCGAATACAACCTCTTCACCGGTGCCCGGGCACGGAGCGGCTACGGCCACGCGCGCGCCGAGCGCCTCGGGCCCGCGGCGCTGACGACGCTCACCGGCACGGTCAGCGTGGCCCGGGTGGCGATGTACCGGACCTCGAGCCGAACCTGGCGCCTCGGCGGCCTGCCGGACGGGGCCCTGGTGTGGTGGGCGCCTCGCTTCGACGCGCCGGCGTCGGGCGCCGATTGGCTGGAGGTGCGCGTCGCCGCGGACGTCCCCGGCGCGGCGCCGGAGTTCTCCGAGGTGCCTGTCCAGACCGGCCACTCCGTGTCGGGCGACGTCTTCGTCATGGTGAGCCACCTCGAGGCGGGCGCGCCGACGGGGCCCATCACGCTCTGCGCAGGCACCGCGGCGCAGGTCGAGGTGTGTCGCGCGGCGGCGGTTCGCCCCGACGGAGGGACGCCCGACGCCGGCACCCCCGACGCAGGGACGGACGTGCCACCCACACCTCCGGTGGGGTGCGGCTGCACGGCTACC
>CALNBU010000718.1 GCA_937875615.1 uncultured Archangium sp. | reverse complement strand
CCGCCAGCACCTTCGTGAGCCACGTGGCATCATGCGCCGCTGCGCTGCCGGACCCGGCGGCGATCCGCGATGCCCCGTCGGGCAAGGAGCAAAACCATGTCCAGCGCTGATCCGCGCCTGCGCGCGCTGTTGAAGCTGGCCGTGGAGCGCTTCGACTACCGGGTGTCGCTGGCGGCGGGGCCCTTCGGAGAGCAGGCGCTGGCCAACCTCGACAAGCTCCTGGAGTTGGCCGGTGAGCGCGAGCGCCGCGGCGTGGGCGTGGCGGCCTTCGCGCAGGCGCTGTTGGAGCTCGCCGACGAGGCGCCGAGAGAGGCGGAGGGAGAGGTCGTCGACGAGCTCGACGCCGACGCCGTCACGCTGTGCACCGTGCATCAGGCCAAGGGGCTGGAGTGGCCGGTGGTGGTGTTGCCGGACCTGATGACCACGCCGCGACCAGAGACCTCCGCGGTGCGCTTCGACCGGCAGCTGGGCCTCGCGCTGGTGAAGCCCTCGCGCGGCGACGAAGAGCTCAAGTCGCACTCCGCGGTGAGGTTGACGGCGCAGCTGAATCGGCGCGCGCGCGCGGAGAACCTGCGCCTCCTCTACGTGGCGATGACGCGCGCCCGGGATCGGGTGGTGTTGGGCCTGCGCCAGCGTCGCCAGAAGACCTGGGCCGATGACGTGGAGGCCTTCTTCGAGCTCCGCGTCACCACCTCGACGCGCGAGACCTGGGAGTCCAGCGCCCTGGCGCCAGCGGTCGCGGCGGCCCCCGCTCCGACTGAGTCGCCGGAGGTGACGGCGCTCCTGCAGCGGGTGCGCGCGCCGCTGGCCCCGGCCACCCGGGAGCTGCTGCTGCCGGTGACGTGGTTGGCGGACTTCAGCGCGTGCCCCCGGTTGTTCCACTTCGCGCATCAGGTGGGGTTGGACTCGCGGCCGCTGGGCGAGGGCGGCCTGGGCCGGGCGCACGGGCTGGCGGCGCACCGGCTGCTGCAGCTGACTCCGCTCGAGCTGGTGGGGACGCCGAGGTTGCGCGGCGCGCTGGAGGCCCTGCGGCGCGCCGAGCGGCTGGAGGCCTTCGACGTGGTGTCGCTGGTCGAGGCCTTCTGGCGCTCGGACTTCGGGCGGGCTGCTGCAGCCGCGCCGCAGCAGGTGTACCGGGAGCTGCCCTTCGCGCTCCGCCTGCCGGGCGCGCCGGAGCTGGTGCTGCGCGGGCAGCTCGACCTGCTGGTGGTGCGCGATGGAGAAGCGGTGCTGGTCGACTACAAGACCACCCACCGGACCGAAGCGGGGTTGACGCCCCACCGCTTCCAGCTGGCCTGCTACGCGTTGGC
>CALNBU010000717.1 GCA_937875615.1 uncultured Archangium sp. | reverse complement strand
GCTCACCCATCGTGCTGATCGGCGCAGCGGCCCAGGGTGCCTTGCCTCACCAGCAGGTCCTGGTCAATCTGGGTGGGGCCGTTCCGCAAGGCTTTGAGCGCTTCGATCGGCTCATTGATCTGGTGGGCGTCGACGACTGGGGTGGGCGCTGGGGCCGCGCGGGGTACGATCTCGACCGCGCCACCGCCGGGAGAGATCCTTCACGGGCCTCGGTGCTGCTGGCGCACCAACCCCACGGGCTCGATCTGGCGGCGGAAAAGCAACTGGGCCTCCAGCTCTCCGGGCACACCCACGGCGGGCAGCTCTTCCCGGGGAACCTGGTGGCCGACGTCATCTGGGGCGACCGCAACACCGGCCTCTCGCAGCACCAGGGCACCCAGCTCTACACCAGCCGGGGCTGCGGCTTCGTCGGGCCGCCGATGCGCGTGGGCGCGCCGCCGGAGGTGGTGAAGCTGGTGTTGGTCGCGAGCTGAGGCCAGGCCTCAGGCGCGCTTGCGCAGACCGACCAGGTAGATCTCCATGCTCGCGCCCCGCGTCGCCTCCGGACGAACCACCTTCACCTCGCCGAAGAGCACCTTGAGCTCGTCTCGCAGCGCCTCGAAGCCCGAGCCCATGAACAGCTTGGCGATGAAGTGCCCGTTGGGCCGGCCGCGGCGCTTCGCCACCTCCAGCGCCACATCCACCAGCCGCAGAGACCTCGCCTCGTCCACGTCTTTGACGCCGGTGGTCTTGGGCGCCAGGTCCGACACCACCACGTCCACCGGCCCCGGGTGCAGGGCCTCGAGCTGCGCATGGAAGTCGGCGCCCAGCACATCGAGCACCGCCGTCACGCAATTGGCCCGACCCAACGGTCGGATGGCCGCGAGATCCACGCCGGTGACGTGACCGGTGGGGCCCACCTCATTGAGGATGATCTGCAGAAAGCCGCCGGGCGCCGCCCCGAGGTCGACCACCGTCTGGCCCTTCTTGAAGATGGCGAAGCGCCGCGCGATCTCCTCGATCTTGAAGGCGCTGCGGGCCCGCAGCCCCTCGTCCTTGGCCTTCCGAAAGTAGAAGTCCTTCGGCTGGTAGCTCCGCTTGGTCACGGATCATCGCCGTTGGCGACGCTCTTCACCTTCTCGAACAGCTTCATGTAGCGGGTGACGGCGAAGTCCTTCACCTTCTCGACGTTGATGCGCCGCGCGCTGCCGGAGCTGACCAGCGCCTGGAACACCCGGGTCTTCGGCACGGCCTTGTCCTGCGCCCACACGGTGATGGTCGACGCCACCGGGCACGCCTCGGCCGCGCGCGCCGCGGCGTAGCTGGCCTCCACCGGGAGCTCCTCCTGCTCCTCGTTGAACCACTGCACGTAGGCCACGCCCTGCGCCGCCGAGTCGTCGAACTCAAGGCGACCGACCTTTCCGGCCAGCGCGCCCGTGCTGAAGATCTCCTTCAGGTTCGCCTCGCACTTGGCCCGCACGTCACCCGCCGCCTCGGCCTTCGACACCGCGGCCTCGAACTCCTTGAGCTTGAAGCCGGCGTCCTTGGCGATGGCCGGCAGCCGTTTGTCAGGCTTCATGGCCTGCACCCGCGCGTCGGTCAGGGCCGACTTGTACTGGCGGTACATGCGGAACTCGTCCTCCGTCAGCCCGATGGGCTCGGCGGCGGCGGCGTGGAAGGAAACGACGAGGGCGCTGGCGATGGCAAGACGGCGAATCACGTGGACTGATACCTCCAGAAGAAACGGGTGCGTTATATCTCAGAGCGTGCCCAGCTGTGGAAAGTGCGGAACGAAATTGGACGCGATGTTCAACCAGCCGGGGAGGCGGGAGACCTGCCCCGACTGCGGCGCCGAGCTGCACGCCTGTATTCAATGCAGGCACTACGACGAGTCGGTCGCGAAAGAATGCAAGGAGCCCTTCGCGGAGGTGCCCATGGACAAGCACGACGCCAACTTCTGCGATCTCTTTCAAATCGGCGATGGCGCGAAGCGCGACGACGGCCCGTCACGCGACGCGCTGCTGTCGGCGGCCGAAGCGCTGTTTCGCAAACACTGACCGCGCCCCCGAGGAGTACAACCCGGGTCCATGGCATCGATCTTCGCGCCGACACTGGGGCAGGTCCTGGAAGACGTCGTGCAACAC
>CALNBU010000716.1 GCA_937875615.1 uncultured Archangium sp. | reverse complement strand
CGCTGGTAAAACCCGACGCACATGAGATCCGTGTCTGCCGTCGCCGTCGCCGCCACCCTGCTCGCCTCCACCTCTGCTTCTGCCGCGCCGGCCCCGGACGTCGCCACCGCCGCCAGAAACCTGGCCGCGGCGCGCACCAGGCTGGCCGACGCCGTCAAGCGCATCGAGGTCGACGCGCCGGTGCTCAGCGAGCTCGACGCCGCGCACGAGGCCGTCAACGCGCTCAAAGACGCCATCGACGCCGGCGCCGGTCAGGAGCCGAACGACCTCGACTACGCCCGCAACGCGCTCGCCGCGCGCAAGGAGGTGCGGGAGCGCCGTGACTTCGTGGACGCGCGGCGCGCGAAGCTGCACATCTTCAATCACCGGCGCAGCATCGAGACCGCCGCCGAGGCCCTGCGCGCGAAGGCGGCGGCCACCGAGGTGAAGGAGCCCTCGTCGGCGGACTTCGAGCAGGCGCGCGCCGCGGTGGCCGAGCTGCGGCGCACCGTCGAGCCCTCGCGCCAGTTCACCCGACAGGACGCAGACTTCGCGAAGTACGTGGCGCAGCTCGACGCCGACACCGCCAGGCTCGAGAAGGCCGTCGACGAGAAGTGGGCCGCGGTGGAGGGCAGCAAGCACCGCGCCCGCGTGGAGGACGCGCGCGTCAGCTTCGAGACCGCCTACAAGGCGCTGCACCCCACCGCGACCGACGAGCAGTTCAAGGCCGCCGACGGCGCGGGCAAGCACCTCGAGCAACGGCTCGACGAGGGCCGGGTGCTGGAGTCGAAGGACCGCACCTACGGGCCCTGGGCCACCAGGACCCGCGCCGAGTTGGTGACCGCGAAGAAGCGCATCGACGAGCTGTGGAGCCAGACCGGCCTCGCGCGGCTGAAGGCGGAGATCGAGCCCACCCGGCAGGACCTCGCCGGCGCGCTGAAGGTCGTCCGCCAGAAGCGGCCGCCGGAAGATCAGCTGGCCGAGGCGCGCACCATCGCCATCGTGGCCCGCAAGACCCTCGAGAAGTACCAGGCGGAGGCCGCGCGCAGCGAGCAGTTCGGCGCCTACGTTGCCGGCGTGCGCAGCACCCTGGAAGACGTGGAGGGGCAGCTCCAGCTCAAGGCCCTCGACCTCGCGCTGCGCGACTTCCGCGGCTCCCTGGTGAAGATCGAGAAGAACCCCGGCGACGACGACTTCGCCGTCTCCAACAGCGCGCTGCTGGTGCTGACCAAGACGCTCGAACCCATGAACGTGAAGAACCCCGCGCTCACCGCCGCCATCGGCGAGGGCCGCGCCTGGGAGCGCGAGGGCCGCGCCAAGCTGACCAGGCGTCGGCTGGAGATCGACGTGGCCACCCAGCAGGCGAAGGTCGAGGCCGAGCGCAACGTCGCCCAGAAGGCCGTCGACGCCTTCTCGCGCGCCGAGTCGGGCGACGACGACGTGAAGGCCGCGGAGACCGCGGTGCAGGGCATCGTCACCGCGCTCGACGCCGGCAAGCAGCTCGTGGAGCAGGACAAGACCTACGCCTGGTACGACCGCGAGGTGCGCAAGCGCGCCGCCGACTTCACCAAGAAGATCGAGAACCGCAAGCTCCAGCTCTTCGCCGCCGCCTCGCGCGCCGAGCTGCGCGCCCAGCTCGACGACGTGAAGGTGAAGCTCGAGGCGGCCCGCGCCCCGGCGTCCACCGACGCCGACCTGGAGGCCGCCACCAAGGCCATCGATGAGGCCAACCGCTTCCTCGAGGGCAAGGCCCAGCTCGAGCAGCAGGCCGGCAGCTACGCCTCGGCGGCCGAGAAGGGCCGCTTCGAGCTGATGAAGCGCTTCGAGACGCTCGCCCTGGCGCAGGAGGAGCGCACGGTGCGCAAGAACACCATCGACCAGCTCAACGTCGGCATGGCCGCCGCCGCGGGCGCCGACGGAGAGCAGAACCTCAAGAAGCAGAAGGCCGGCTACGACAAGGCGCTCGCCGCCTTCAAGAGCTGCCGCGACGAGGGCACCCGGCTGGTGGAACAGTCCGCCCAGGCCGCGAAGCTGCCGGTGGTGCTCACCGGGCTCCCCTCCACCGTGCGCCAGGCGGTGGCCGAGTGCAGCAGCCGCTACGACAAGGTGGCGCCGCTGCTCCCGCCGCTCGTCGCGCTGGTCTTCGTGGAGGACAAGCCGAAGCGGGCCTGGGACGCCGCCAACGCGCTCCTCGCCAAGGGCAAGAAGGCCGAGGCGCTCAACGAGTTCGTCAACTGCGCCGCCGACTCGGTGACGGCCGGCGTGCGCTACCCCGACCTCAAGGAGCGCACCTTCGCCATCGGCCGGGAGCAGCTCACCCTGAGCGAGCTGTCGAAGCGGTGCTCGGCCAAAGAGCGGGAGCTGCGCGGCAAGTAGGGCGAAACGTGACACAAGGCCCGCGTGGCGTCTGACTTCGAGAACCGGCTGCGGAAGAACCTCAAGCCCCGCTTCGCGTGGGCCAGGAAGGAAGGCACCGACGCCTTCCGGCTCTACGATCTCGACATCCCCGAGTGGCCCTTCGCCGTCGACTGGTACGCAGGCTCGGTGCACGTCATGGAGTACCCCCGGCGCCGGCAGCTGCGCGACGGCTCCATCGACGAGGCCCGGGCGGAGGTGCGGCGCGCCGCCAGCGACGTCCTCGGGGTGCCCGCGGCGCGCGTCTTCCTCAAGACGCACGAGCGCGGCAGCGGCCAGTACGAGCGCCTCGGCGCAGGTGCCCAGACGGTGGTGGTCACCGAGCACGGCCTCCGCTTCGAGTGCAACCTCTCGGACTACCTCGACGCGGGCCTGTTCCTCGACCACCGCCCCACCCGCCAGCGGGTGCGCGGAGAAGCGAAGGGCCAGCGGTTCCTGAACCTCTTCGCGTACACCGGCTCCTTCACCGTGCACGCGCGCGCCGGCGGCGCCACCCACACCACCACCGTCGACCTGTCGAACACCTACTGCGAGTGGGCCGAGCGCAACCTGGCGCTCAACGGCTTCGCCCCCGACGCGAAGCACCGCGTGCTGCGCGACGACGTGCTGGCCTGGCTCACCCACACCAGCGACACCTTCGACCTCATCGTGTGTGATCCGCCCAGCTTCTCTTCCTCGAAGAAGATGGGCCGACGCTTCGAAGTGCAGCGAGACCACCGCTGGCTCATCGACGCCTGTCGCGCCCGGCTCACGCCCGGGGGCGCGCTCTACTTCTCCACCAACTTCCAGGGCTTCGCCCTCGACCCCCGCGTCACCAGCGCCGAGGCGCTCTCGTCGCTGCCCGCCGACTTCCGCCGACCGGTGCAGCGGACCTGGCGCATCAGCGGCTGAGCCGCTCCTCCAGCGAGCCCTCGAGCTTCTTGAGCGCCCCCGGCTCGGCGGAGCGCACCGCCGCGAGATCGTCTTCGGTGCGCGCGCGCAGGGCGGTCACCATCTCCGAGAACACGGCGAAGACGTCTTGCAGCTCGTCGCCCGGGCGCAGGCCGTAGGTGGGCGGCCGCACCGTGCCCTGCGCCACCTCCCGCGCCATGCGCTTGATGCGGAAGAGCGGCCCCACGATGCGGTGGGTGATGACGATGGCCACCAGGGCGATGAGCACGATGAAGGCCAGCAGCACGCCCAGCAGCGCCCACAGGGTGCGGTCCTGCTGGCGCTGGACCTCGAGCGCGGCCTCGGCCGCGGCCTTCTTCTCGGCCTCGTAGGCCGCGTCGATGCTCTTGCTCTTCTCGGTCAGCGCCGTGAACAGCGAGGGGTCGTCCATCGCGCTGCGCAGATCATTGTTGACGGTGCACTGGCCCAGCTCCCGGCTGGTCTCCGCCGCCTTCTTGCGCGCCTCCGCCGAGTCGACCAGCTGCGAGAAGAGCGAGTCGGTGGTGCGCACCAGGAACACGCCCAGCAGCGCGGCGACCACCAGCGCCAGCACCACGAAGTACGCGGCGAACTTGAGCTGGAAGCGGGCGTCGAGCAGGAAGTTCCGCAGCTTGCGGTTACTGGCGCCTCCTGGCTGGACCTGTGTGCCGACAGACATGCGCTGTTCCTTTCCTCGGGCGCTTACTTCCACTCCAGATCGCTCGCCGCGTCATCGAGCACGCGCGGCACCATGGCCTTGATGAGGCTCTCCGGCTTGCCCCCCGCAGCCTTCACGTTCCAGGAGCCCTTCAGCGCCTGTTCCGGATACGACATCACCAGCATCTCCACCTTGAGGCCCTTCTCGGTGGAGCCGGGCAGCAGCTGCATCCGCAGCTGGTAACCCTTGAGCTTCTTCACACGAATCAGGCTCGCCGCCGACTTCTTATCCTCCTCGGCGGGCGCGAAGCTGGCGTTGTACGCCGCCAGCTTCTCGCGCATCAGGCGATCCGCGAGCTCCACCAGCTCATCGGGCAACGAGCCGACCTTGTCCTGCACCGGCTCCACCTGCACGTAGAGCGAGCCCGACTGCACCGCGCGCTGCGCCAGCGCCTTCTCGAGGGCCGCGCGCACCTTGACGTCGGCGCCCTCGAGCGCCGCGGTGAGGCAGGTCCGCGCCGGCTCGCTGCGCAGCTCCCCCAGCGCCGAGGCCGCGGCCGTGCGCACCACCGAGTCTGCGTCTTTGAGCGCCTCACACAGCGGCGTCACCGCCGCGTCGCTGCCGGTCTGCCCGAGGAGCAACACGGTCTGGGCGCGCAGACGGGCGTCCTTCGCGCTCGAGAGCTGCTTGCTCAGAAACGACACGCGCGCGTCCTCTTCCGCGAGCGCGACGACCGACAAGCAAGCAGTCAGGAGAACCAGCGGCCGCACAGTGCGCCTCCATTCTACAGCAGACGGGAAGGCCCGCCGCCCTTTCGTGACGCGCAGAAAGACCCACATCGACCTCTCCCGCGCTGGCAGACTGACGACATGAGCTGGCAACACTTCATGACGCGGATCTCCGGACAGCGCGCGCAGGTCCTGCTCGACCGGCAATTCGAAGGAAAGCCCCTGCCAGGCGCGCAGCTGCCGCACTTCGCCACGGTCACCATCAAGAACCAGCTCCCGCCGTCAGGGGCGCTCTGGCACCCCGACGAGGCCCCGCGACTGGAGAAGATGGAGGCCAGCCTGCTGCAGGAGGTGGGGAAGGCCTCCCGCGGGTGGGGCATCTACGTCTGTCGCATTGCCGTCGAGGGCTCCCGGCAGTACTTCATCTACTTCGGCGACCAGGCCCAGGTGGCGAAGGGGCTGGTGACCTTCCAGGACCTCAACCCCACCTACAAGGCGCAGGTCGACTTCTCGGAAGATCCCTCCTGGAGCCACTACCAGGGCTGGCTCAAACAGGCCCCACCGCCGCAGCCGCGTTGAAAACACCTGCGGCGTGGAATAACGACATTTCATGCCAGCGCACCTGACGGCCCGCGAGATCCGCGAGGCGTTCCTGTCTTTCTTCGAGCAACACGGCCACCGACGCGTCGCCTCTTCGAGCCTCGTCCCCGCCAACGATCCGACGTTGCTCTTCACCAACGCCGGCATGGTGCAGTTCAAGGACGTCTTCACCGGTCGCGAGACGCGCGACTACACCCGCGCCACCACCACCCAGAAGTGCGTGCGCGCCGGCGGCAAACACAACGATCTCGACAACGTCGGCTTCACCGCGCGCCACCACACCTTCTTCGAGATGCTGGGGAACTTCAGCTTCGGCGACTACTTCAAGGCCGACGCCGTGAAGTGGGCCTGGGACTTCGTCACCGTCAAGCTCGGCATCCCCGTCGAGCGCCTCTCGGTCACGGTGTTCAAGGGCGAAGACGGCATCCCCGCCGACGACGAGGCCCGCGCGCTGTGGGTGAAGGCCGGCGTCCCCGCCCACCGGGTCCACGCGCTGGGCAAGGCCGACAACTTCTGGTCCATGGGCGACACCGGCGCGTGCGGCCCCTGCTCGGAGATCTACGTCTACCTCCCCGAGGGCCCGGTCGACGAGGCACACAAGCCCGGCGAGTCCGACGCGTGGCTCGAGATCTGGAACCTGGTGTTCATGCAGTTCGAGCGCAAGGCCGACGGCGCGCTGGTCAACCTCCCCCGCCCGTCCATCGACACCGGCGCCGGCCTGGAGCGCGTCACCGCCTACGTGCAGGGCAAGAAGTCCAACTACGACACCGACCTCTTCACGCCGCTCTTCACCACCATCGAGAAGCTCAGCGGGAAGCAGTACGGCGCGAACTGGACCTCGGTGAGCGACGCCGCCATGCGCATCATCGCCGACCACGCGCGCGCCACCGCCTTCCTGGTGTCCGACGGCGTGCTGCCCTCCAACGAGGGCCGCGGCTACGTCCTGCGCCGCATCATGCGCCGGGCCATCCGGCACGGAGACCACAACCTCGGCCTGCTCGAGCCCTTCTTCTCGAAGGTGGTCGACGCGGTGGTCGACACCATGGCCGACGCCTACCCCGAGCTGCGCGAGAAGCGGGCGTTCCTCTCGGAGGTCGCGAAGCACGAAGAGGAGTCGTTCCGCCGCACGCTCCAGCGCGGCCAGGCGCTGCTGGCCAGCGAGTTCGAGGCGCTGCGCAAGGCCGCCGGCCAGACGCTCCCCGGCCCGGTGGTGTGGGATCTCCACCAGACCTACGGCTTCCCCTGGGACCTCACCGAGGTCATCGCCCGCGAGGAGGGCTTCGGCATCGACAAGGCCGGCTTCGAGAAGCTGCTGGAGGCCGAGCGGGAGCGCGCGGCGCAGGGCGCCCTCGGCTCCGAGAAGGGCATCGCCGACATCTACATGAAGCTGGCCGGCGCCCTGCCCGAGACCAGGTTCCTCGGCTACGAGGGCACCACCGGTGAGGGCGCGGTGCAGGCCATCATCAAGGGCGGCGCGCAGGTCCAGACGGCGGCGCAGGGCGACGAGGTGGAGCTGATCCTCAGCGCGTCTCCCTTCTACGGCGAGTCCGGCGGCCAGGTCGGCGACACCGGCACCCTGCAGAACGCCGGCGCGCAGCTCCAGGTGCACGACACCCAGAAGCCGGCCGGTGGGCTCATCGTGCACAAGGGCAAGGTGACCCGGGGCACGCTCGGGGTGGGCGACACGCTCCAGGCCGAGGCCGACGCCGCGCGCCGCCAGAAGATCCGCGCCAACCACTCCGCCACCCACCTGCTCCACCGCGCGCTCAAGGTGGTGCTGGGCGAGACCGTCAACCAGAAGGGCTCCATCGTGCAGCCCGAGTTCCTGCGCTTCGACTTCTCCCACTTCTCGCCGCTGACCACCGAGCAGCTCCAGCAGGTGGAGGACCTGGTCAACGGCTGGGTGCGCGACAACGAGGCCGCGCAGACCAGGGTGATGGGGCTGCAGGAGGCGCGCGCCGCCGGCGCGGTGGCGCTGTTCGGAGAGAAGTACGGCGAGGTGGTGCGGGTGGTGACGGTGCACCACGAGTCGACCGAGCTCTGCGGCGGGACCCACGTCGCGCGCTCCGGGGACATCGGCGCCTTCCGCGTCCAGTCCGAGGCCTCCATCGCCTCGGGCGTGCGGCGCATCGTGGCGCTCACCGGCGCCGCGGCCCTCGACCACGGCCGGAAGCAGGAGCGCCTGTTGGCCCAGGCCGCGGAGCTCTACAAGTCGACGCCGGGCGAGCTCCCGAAGCGCATCGAGGCCTCGCAGCGGCGCATCAAGGAGCTCGAGAAGCGCCTCGAGGAGCTCCAGCTCAAGGGCGGCGGCCAGAGCGCGGAGACGGTGCAGGAGGTGAACGGCATCAAGGTCCTGACCCAGCGCATCGACCCCGCCGACGCCAACGTGCTCAAGCAGCTCGCCGACCGCTACCGCGACCAGCTCAAGTCGGGCGTCATCGGGCTCGGCGGCGAGACCGCCGACGGAAAGGCGTTGATCGTGGTGGCCGCCACCAAGGACCTCGTGGCGAAGGGCTTCAAGGCCGGCGACGCGGTGCGGGTGATGGCCGCGGAGCTCGGCGGCAAGGGCGGCGGCAAGCCGGACCTCGCCCAGGCGGGCGGCACCGACGCCTCGAAGCTGCCGCAGGCCTTCGACAAGCTGCTGGCCCTGGTGAGGGGCGCGTGACCCGCTGGCTCGCCCTGGGGCTGCTGCTGTGCGCGTGCCCGAAAGACGAGCCGTCCTTCGACGAGAACGACCCGCTGCTCAAGAAGCTGAAGGCCGAGCAGGCGCGCCTCGACCGGGAGGCCAGCGCGCGCCGCCGCGCCGAGGAGGCCAACAAACCGCTCACCGACGCGCTGGCCGCCAACCAGCCGCCGGTGAAGCTCCAGGTGCCAGCGGGCGTGGCCGCGGACCTGGGCGACGTCCAGCTCCGGTTGGAGTCGCTGCTGCGCACCCAGACGGTGGGCACCGGGAAGGTGTCCATCACCACCGTCGATCGCTTCCTGCAGGTGACCCTGAGCGCCACCGCGAAGCAGGCCACCACCCTGGCGCTGAACAGCGCCGAGCTGGTGCGGGGCGAGCTCCGCTTCCAGCCAGCCCGCGACGCGCAGCGCGCCGGCGGCGGCAGCCCCTGGGAGGTCTCGCTCAGTCCAGGTCGCGCGACGCCGGTGGTGCTGTACTTCGAGGTCCCACCTGAAATCATCGGCGAGGGGCTCAAAGTCACTCTGTCTACGCCCACGGCCAAGGTAGAACTTCCCCTGCAATGACGTCGTCGCCGAGCCAGCCGAAGAAGGTTCCGCTGCGCGTCAGGCTCCCCTTCTCCACCGAGCAGGAGTTCATCGAGCGCTACGGCGCCAACGTCACGCGCGGCGGCATCTTCATCGCCACCCGGGGCGGCAAGCCCGAGGGCACGGCGCTCTCCTTCGAGCTCGTCCTCCAGGACGGCACCCGCCTGATGCGCGGCGAGGGCGTGGTGCACAGGCTGGTGCTCGATGAGCAACCCGGGAAGGCGGGCATGCTGGTGCGCTTCACCCGCATCGACCCGCGCACCCTGGCGCTCATCGACCAGCTCCTCGCCCTGCGAGAGAGCCAGAAGCCGGCCAGCGAGCCCGAGCTCTCTCCGCGCAGTCGGGCGGCGGAGCCGGAGCCGCCACCCGAGCCTGCCGAGGCCCCCAGGGAGCTGGTGCTGGGCATCGACCTCGGCACCACCACCTGCCGCGCAGCGGTGGTGGTCGACGGTCAGCCCAGGCTGGTGCCCATCGGCTCGGAGCGGGACGCCTTCGTGCTGCCCTCGGTGGTGGCCTTCGACGCGGCGAAAGACCGGGTGCTCATCGGCAGCGCGGCGCGCAAGCACCGCGTCGACCACCCAGAGGCCACGGTGACCGGCTTCAAGCGGTTGATGGGCCGGCGCGCGCAGAGCCGACGGCTGAAGGCGCTGGCCGGCGGCGCGCCCTGGCGCTTCGCCCCCGACCCGGAGGGCGACGTGGGCGTGGAGCTCGGCGGTCGGGTGTTCGGCATCGCGGAGCTCGCCTCGCACCTCCTCCGGGAGCTCAAGAACGCCGCGCAGAACCACCTCGGGCGGGAGCTGCACCGCGCGGTGCTGTGCGTCCCCGCCTGGTACACCGACCATCAACGCACCGCCCTGCTCGGCGCCGCGCGGCTGGCGGGCCTGGAGGTGCTCTCGATCCTCAACGAGCCCTCAGCGGTGGCCCTGGCCTTCGGCTACGGCCGTGGCCTCGCGCGCAAGCGGGTGCTGGTCTACGACCTTGGCGGCGGCACCTTCGACGCCTCTGTGGTGGAGATCACCGGCGATGATCTCGAGGCCGTGAGCACCGGCGGCGACAACTTCCTCGGCGGCATGGACTTCGACGCGCGCCTCGCCGACGCGCTCATCGGCACCATGGAGACCAGCGCCCGCGCCCGGCTGCTGGAGTCGGGCATCACCGTGGAGCGCGTCCGCGACGCCGCCGAGGTGGCGAAGATCAAGCTCTCCGAAGAGGCCCTCGCGCCGGTGCATGTCCCCTTCGCCTCCACCGACGACGCGGGCAACCCGCTGCCCCTGCACGTCGAGGTCGAGCGCGGCTTCCTCGAGTCGGCCACCGCGGACCTCGTGCAGCGCACCTGCGAGGTGACCCAGGCCGTACTCGACGCCGCCAGGCTCTCGCCGCAGAGCCTCGACGAGGTGCTGCTGGTGGGCGGGCAGTCCCGCGCGCCGGCCGTGCGCGACGCGCTCACGCACCTGCTGGGCCGTGGATCGCGTGCCCTCTCCCGTCTGTTCGGTCACGGCGAAGATGTGCTGGATGTTGCCCGCCACCTCGTTGGCGGGCGCGGCGCTCTACGGCCACTCGCTGGTGCAGCGCGAGCACGGGAAGCGGGGCCTCTCGCTGGCCGAGGTGCTGGCCTCTCCCATCGGCGTCGCGGTGAAGGGCGGCGGCTTTCTCCGGGTGCTCGAGCGCAACACCCGCCTGCCCGCCCAGAAGTCGCTCACGGTGCCGGTCGAGGCAGACCAGCCCGTGCGACTGGCCGTGCTCCAGGGCACCGCCGCGCGCGCAGAAGACAACGAATACCTGGGCGCGCTCACCATGACCTCCGAGCGCGCGGGCGAGCTCAGCCTGCACTTCGCGGTGGGCAGCGACGGGCGCCTGCAGCTCACCGCCAGCACGCCCACCGGAAGGCAGCTCGACGTGCAGTTCTCCACCGCCGAGGCCTCCGACGAGGTGCAGGCGCAGCTGCTGGCCGAGTCGCCGCTGCCCGGAGAAGAAGAGGCCCGGCCCTCCACGCCCAGCGGCCTCTTCCGCGGCATCAAGCGCCTCTTCGGCGCCCGCTGACGCACCTCGTCACCCGCGCGCGTCGCCTGACGGAAGCCCCTTCACCGTTCCCGGCGTTCGGCTACAGTCGTACTGCATTCGTCAATCCTACCGGAGTCCACATGCCCGCACCCATCACGGATCGCCGCCTCTCGCAGCTGTACGCCTCCTACGAACGCGCGGCGCGGCCCATCGGGAAGGAGCAGGCGCTCGATATCCTCTCGTACCTGGGTGACAGCGCGCGCTGGGGCCAGGTGAAGCTGGCCGACGCGCTGAAGAAGCCGGGCCTCAGCGCCGAGCAGCAGATCGCGCTGGCCCGCGACGGCATCACCGCCAACGAGCGCCGCGACCTGGAGACGATCCTCGACAAGGGCAGCGTGCCGCTCGAGGCGGGCGCCCGCGAGTTCCTGGAGCAGGTGCTGGGCCGCACCCCGCCCCCCGCCGCCGAAGGGCTCTCCGTCACCGGAGACCAGAAGCACGGCCTCTCGGGCGTGACGAAGGCCGGCGCCTCCATCGAGGCCATCAACATCTCCACCGCGCCCGGCGGCCGGCTCCACCTCGACGACACCATGGTCATCGGCACCGCCGACGCCAACGGCCGCTTCAATCAGGCCAGGCTGACCGGTGAGCAGGCGCCGCGCGAGGGCGACCTCATCCGCATGCGCGCGCGCTACGCCGACGGCAGCACCTCCGACTGGGTCACGGTGAAGGCCTCCGGCATCGAGGCGCGCGACACCCGCAACGCGGTGGTGGCGCTGTTCCGCGTGGGCCTGGCCGACGCCGGCGACGGGAAGATCTCCGTCTCCAACATCAACGGCAGCCGCCAGGTCTCGGAGCCGGGCGCGCAGCTGCAGTTCACCAACAAGCGCACCGGCGAGAAGACCGTGGTGACGCTCAACGACGAGGGCAGCTTCCCCGCCGGCGTCTCGCTCAACGGTCGCCCCGGAGACGCCTTCAGCGTGGCGGCGAGCGACGGCGTCAACAACGCGACCTTCACCGAGAGCGTGGGCAACGTCACCGTGCCCGGCGCGCCGCCCGGCGACGTGGATCTGGTCCCCGACCCCGCGCTGCACCGCGACGAGCTCGACTCGTCGGGCAAGCCTCGCTTCAACAAGGTCCGCTTCACCGGCCCGCTCTTCGTCGACGGGGTGGCGCCGGGCGACGCCCAGCAGGGGCAGATCGGCGACTGCTACTTCCCCGCCGCCATCTCGGCCATCGCCCAGTCCAACCCGTCCGCGCTCACCAACATGATCAAGGACAACGGCGACGGCACCTACACCGTCACCTTCAAGCAGCGGGACTGGGCCACCGGCCAGCCGAAGGACGTGCCCATCACCGTCGACGGAGACCTCTACGCGCGCAGCTACGGTGGCCCGCTCTACGGCCGCTCGGCGAACTCCGGAGACCCCAAGAAGATGGAGCTGTGGTTCCCGCTGGTGGAGAAGGCCTACGCCCAGTGGAAGGGCAGCTACGACACCATCGGAGACGGCGGCCACGTGAGCGACGTCTTCGAAGACGTGCTGGGCACCGAGGCCTCGATGATGGGCATCGGCACCTGGAACCAGGACCGGGTGTGGACCCAGCTGGTGGCCAACGTCGACGCGAAGAAGGCGGTGGGCGCCGGCACCTACGGCGACTCCGAGAACGGCCGCTACACCAACAGCGGCGTGTACGCGAACCACGCGTACTCGATCCTCGGCTACGAGCAGGCCGACGGAGAGCGCTACGTGGTGCTGCGCAACCCCTGGGGCGAATCGGAGCCCGCGGGCAACGGCGCCGACGACGGCGTCTTCAAGCTGAAGCTCGCCGACTTCACCAACCTCTACCAGTCGCTGTACTTCGAACGCTGAGCTGGGAGCCCACCATGGCCAAGCCTCCTGAACCGATTGAAGACGTGCTGCCGCAGGCGCTCTGGGTGGTCGACGCGGAGGTGCTGGAGGTGCTCTCCACCGGCTCCGCGGCGCCCAGGGTGGAGGCCAAGCCCGGCTCCACCAGCACCGGCCAGCGCTCCGCGGCGCAGACCGTGAAGCTGAAGATCAACCGCGTGCTGCGCGGCGAGGCCCAGGGTGAGCTGGTGGTCGAGAAGCCCGAGGCCGGCTACTCACTGGTGAAGGGCAACAAGGGCCCCTTCCTCATCGACTCCACCCGCACCATTCTCGGGCGCTACGGGCCCGACTCCTGGAGCTGGGAGCGCATCGAGCAGGCCGTCGGCGCCCGGACCTGAAAATTCTGCACCCCGCCTGAGACGCGCGCAGGCTTTGCGTGGCCCGCTGGCCAGCGCCGTCGGAGCGGTGCTGGCACGCCGCATGAAGCACCGCGCGGCATGACCATTCTCTGCGCGACTGACTTCTCTCCCGCCGCGAACGATGCCACGCAGACCGCGGCGGCCATCGCGCGGGCGCTGGCTGCGCCGCTGCACCTCGTGCACGTGCTCGACCCCTCCGTGGAGGCGCTGACCGAGCTCCAGGCTGATCGCGCCGCCGCCCTGCTCGAAGAGCGCCTCACCCGGCTGGGCGACTCGCTGCACCAGCAGACCGGCGCCCCGGTGAAGACCGAGCTGCGGCGCGGACACGTCGCCACCGAGCTGCGCGCCGCCGCCGAGGCGACCCACGCCCGGCTGCTGGTGGTGGCCTCGCAGGGCCATGGCGCAAGCTCGCTGCTGAAGCTGGGCGGCACCAGCGAGCGCATCGCGGCGCGCGCCCCGCTGCCCGTGCTGGTAGTGCGCGAGAGCGGCTCCTTCACCTCGTGGGCGAAGGGCGAGCCGCTGCGGGTGATGCTGGCGCTGCAGGATGACGAGGCCGGCGCCAGCGCGCTGCGGTGGCTCTCGGCGCTGCGCGCGGCGGGGCCGGTCGACGTGGTGGTGGGCCGCGTCTACTACGCCAACGAGGCGCACCAGCAGTACGGGCTCGGCGCGGTCGAGAGTCCGCTGAGCAGCGCCCCCGACACCGAGGTGGAGGCGCTCATCGAGCGCGACCTCCAGCGCCGGGTCCCCTCGCTCCCGGGCCAGGGAGCGCTCTCGTACCGCGCCAAGCGCGCGCTGGGCCGGGTGGCCGAGCACCTGCTGGAGCTGGCGGAGGCAGAGCGCTGCCAGCTGGTGGTGGTGGGCTCGCATGGCCGCACCGGGTTGGGCCGCCTGTGGAGCGTCTCGTCCACCGCCCTGCACCTCTCGCGCATGTCGGTGGCCATCGTGCCGCCCGACGGCGAGGGCGCCCTGCAGGCCCCGGCGCGCTTCCAACGGCTGCTCGTCACCACCGACTTCTCCAGGGCCGCGGCCGCCGCCATCCCCTGGGCGTACGCGCTGGCGCACCCCGGCGCGGCGGTCATCCTGGCGCACGTCCCT